>NZ_JAPZSO010000067.1:0-78289 GCF_027531715.1 Microcystis sp. LE19-8.1F
TATTACTCACAATGGTGGACACATTCATGAGGCGATTTCTACTCAGCCTTGGTCTGGTGAGGCTAATGTTCATGTTAGTATTGTCAATTGGAGTAAAGTTGAACCAGTAAGTTATTATTTAGATAATCATCAAGTTTCTCAAATTAATTCTTCTTTAAAAGCGACTGTAGATGTCTCTAAATCTCCGCGATTAAAAGCTAATCTTAATCAATGTTTTCAAGGAGTGATTCCTGTTGGTAAAGGTTTTCTAGTTAGTGAAAAACAAGTTGATGAATGGATTAAACAAGATTCTAAAAATAGGAATGTCCTTAAGTTGTTTTCAATGGGAGCAAATCTAGCCCAAAATCCTCACGGTAAGCCAGAACGCTGGATTATTGATTTTAATGATATGAGTTTAGAGGATGCTAGTGAATATACACTACCTTTCGAGCATATTAAAGTAAATGTTAAGCCAGAAAGAGAGATAAATCGGATGAAAGTCAGAAGAGAGAATTGGTGGAAGATGGGATCGAATGCTTCAATAATGAGAGAATATATTGTTAAAAAATCGTTTTATTTTACTGTCCCACGAGTCTCTAAATGGGCGGTTTTTATTCCAGCACCTCTTGACTGGCTTCCTGGAGATTTAAATATTGTTCTTGCCTCCGATGATTTCTACATTCTCGGTATCCTGACATCTAAGATTCATCGCCTCTGGGTAAAAGCTCAAAGTTCAACTCTTGAAGACAGAACTCGCTATACTAATACAACCTGTTTTGAAACCTTCCCTTTTCCCCAGAAACCTTCACAGGAACTTGTCGAAAAAATCCGTCAAACCGCCGGGGAATTACACGAATACCGCAGCCAACAGATGGAGAAAAAACAATGGGGAATCACCAAACTATATAACCAATTCTTTAACGAACCCAGTAGCCAACTTTTTCAACTCCATCAGAAATTAGACAAGCTAGTAATGGAAGCATATCACTTCCAAGCTGACGAAGATATTTTAGAGAAACTATTAACCTTAAACCTCGAATTAGCAGAGAAAGAGAAGCGAGGAGAAACCGTCATCGGTCCCTGGTCTCCTTACTCTTAGATTACTCCAAAGCCTTACATTAGATTGAAACAATCTGAATTTCCCTGACTCGGTGCATTGGTTTGGTTGGCTTTTCGGTGGTGATTAGTTCATCAGCTTGAATTTGCAGCGCAGCAGC
The DNA here is from genome assembly GCF_027531715.1 of Microcystis sp. LE19-8.1F. Classification (NCBI taxonomy): domain Bacteria; kingdom Bacillati; phylum Cyanobacteriota; class Cyanophyceae; order Chroococcales; family Microcystaceae; genus Microcystis; species Microcystis sp. LE19-8.1F. The sequence goes on from NZ_JAPZSO010000067.1 coordinate 1,197, forward strand.
AACATGAAGTGCATCCATCGCCGCTAAACCGTAAGTGCCAGCAATTTCATGAGCATTCTGTATAATTTTTTCTAAGTCAGTTGCCCAGTAATTAACAGCCAGAAAAAATGTTTCGTAAAATTCTATTTCTTCTTGTTGCTTGTTAAAAGTTGCTTTAGGCAATACTTCTAACTGAACAAATCGACTGGAGGCAAACTCCCGATTTTCATCGTTGAGAATTTGATAGGCTTTGATACTGGCTGATTGGATGCCTTGGAAAGCAGTAATCAGTACGCCAGAGTCTATGTAGGCTTTCCTATGACTCACTGCACCCTCCTCGACGTGCAGCAAGTTCTTGTTCTATTTCCTCTTCATTGAGCAGTTGCAATCCAGCTGCGATCGCCCGATGTCGGATTTCCCATAACTTTTTGCTTAATGGTGTTTGGGGAATAAATTTAGCTTCTGGTGTTGTTTGTGACTCAGATTTAAGTATTTGAACAAATTGCCAAACTTTTTGTTGCTTTTCCGGGGTCAATTCTCGCCATTGTTCAAGTAGTTCTTCTTCTTTATCCATAAATACCTCGCTCTTAAATTACCCATTCCTCGAATCGTTGGCTGTCCAAGACATATTTGTGGATTAACTTTCGGCTCTTGTAGTAGATATGTATGGGTAGTTCAGGTGTTTTAGGTGGGAACTGGTTCACCTGGCCGCAAACTAGACCATTTACCAGTTTCGCGTAAAAAGCTTTCACAACCCACCACATCCCACTCCATTTCGATATAATCTTCCTTGGTGCGAATGTTAACGTTAATAGAAGGGTTCTTCGCTTCAAAGTCCGGTGTCTCGGTGAGATGACGTTCCTGATGTTGTGTTTCTACGGCATGATAGGTGAGACAGCGATCAACAAAATAGCAGTTAATACAAATACACATAGGTTTAACTCTATAAGTCTTTTCCGTTAATCTAGCTCAGTCTCTCCCCAAATGGGGCCGGTCAAAATTATATTTTTGTAAATTTATCTTCTCGATGTCTTGTCAAAAAAACCTAGATAGTTTAGTTAAAGAAGTTTTTGCGATTAATCGGCAAGAATTGCCAGAAAATGCTTATTTAGTCGGTGGTGCTGTGCGAGACGCTTTATTAAACCGTCAGAAAGACTATATTGACCTAGATTTTGTGGTTCCCGAAAAAGCGATCGAAATTGCCCAAACTATTGCCCATCATTATAAAGCGGGTTTTGTGGTTTTAGATGCCGTTCGTCAAATTGCTCGCGTCGTTTTTCCCCAGGGTACTCTTGATTTCGCGCAACAGGAGGGCGAATCTCTAGAAATAGACCTAAAAAGACGGGATTTCACCGTTAATGCTCTCGCTTATAATCTCCACACCCAAGAAATTTTCGATCCTTTAGGGGGATTAAAAGATTTAGGCTGCCAATCCCTGCGGATGATTTCCCCCGAAAATCTTCAAGATGATCCCCTAAGATTATTAAGGGCCTATCGACAAGCGGCTCAATTGGACTTTGAGATCGAACCCCATACCCGTGCAACTATTCGTTCTCTTGCCCCTTTATTGCACCGTGTAGCCGCCGAAAGGGTACAATCCGAGTTGAATTACCTTTTGCTCAATTCCCGTGGCAATAAATGGCTAAAAAGTGCCTGGGAAGATGGCTTATTATCTCTCTGGTTGCGTCGGATTACCCCCGCAAAAATGGAGCGAGTTATGGGGGTGGAAGCGGCAGCGGGATTTTTAGAATCTTTGTTACCGGAAAAATTTATCTTTTCCCCTTCTCAGTTACAGTTGACAAAATTGGCCCTATTGGTATCGGATATTTTGGCAGAAGCAGAAAAAGAGTTAATCGATCTCAAGTATTCCAGGGGGGAAATTCGCACGGTAATCACGGTGATTAAGTGTTTACCTCCCCTCAAGGAGCCAGATAATTTAAGTCTGCGGGAACAGTATTTTATTTATCTAAATACGGGAAAAGTATTTCCTGTCTTTGCCCTTTTTGCTTTATCAATGGGGATTAACAAAAATATCGTCGCTTCTCTGTTGACTTCCTATCTCGATCCCGATAATATTATCGCCCATCCCCGACCTTTATTAAGGGGCGATGATTTAATTAACCATTTACACCTGAAACCTAGTCCGATTATCGGTAAGTTATTAACCGAGGTACAAATTGCCCAAATTGAGGGCAAAGTGACAGTTTTTCAGGAAGCGATCGATTTTGCTAAAAAGTTGTTATAAGTGGTTGGTTATAATTAAATTAAAAATGGATTTTAGGTTCGATCCCCCCTGCCCCCCTTGATAAGGGGGGTGCCGATAGGCGGGGGGATCTACCCTTGATAAGGGGGGTGCCGATCCCCCCTTAATCCCCCCTTAATAAGGGCGGCATCTGACAACTTTTAACGCCTACCTACTTAGCAATTGTTCACAGTTTGGAGAGTTTTGTCTGTTAATCAGAGTTTTAGATTCCGATTGAGTCTCGGGGTTTCGACTTATCCAAAACTCAGATTATCCACAACTGAGATTTATTTAGTTTTAAGCTGTGAAGATTGGGGAGCGTTTTCTCCTTCTACAACTAAAGATTTCACATGAGAACCTTGAAACTTTTCCATATTGCTCACTCGCCACATAGCCAGGGGAAAAGTAATGGCAAATAAACCAAAAAGTCCCACTAATATCCAGACGATATCGTGCATTTTACGCGAGGAAAACTTTCTAACTTGAGCGTTCATTTTGTCACCTCTTAGGCTTTAAGTTAAAGGTAAATAGGGAAATAGTGGATGCCATGACATGGCCGTGGCGGCAATCATGAGGGCAAAAAACCAAAAGAGAATGGTCTTAGCTTTTATCTGGCGATCTTTCCAAAGATAATGCAGTATCGGCCAACTGATCAACCAGCCAATTAATAACATCGTTTCTTTGCCGGTATAACTGCCGATATTGCCCCACATTTTGCTAGGATTTTTACTGCCAGGTATCCAACTACCCAAATTCCAAAGAAAAGTTTCTACGGTTTTTGAATGGTCTGCATCGGAAAAATGGTGAGCAACCATCATTAAAAAACAGCCAATACCAGCACTAATAATCGCCGCCGCTGCTGGGCCAGAAGTGGCGGGGGAACGTTTGGCACCTTCGGCTAAACCTTGGGGAAATTGTTTTAAAAAAGCCCAGATTTTTCCATACCAAGGACTATCGACGTAACGTTGAGTCATCAGATTTGTTCCTATTTTTTCAGAGTTCGTAAGTGTCTAAAACCGAAAAGTCCCACCGCTAAAAGTCCCCAACCGTATTACCAGCAGTAGGGAAATGACCGACGATTTGACTTTGGTTGCTAATGCTGGCCGCCTTCCTATCCGTACCATCGGGGCTAAGTTTACACCCCCTAGGACGGGAGCGGCGATAGATAACCCGAAAACCGTAGCTAAAACGAGCAAAAGTTGAATTTTGTTCACTTTTGAGGTAAAGTAGCTAAATAAGGGTTTACAGGGCGTGAATTTTGGCAACACCGAGGCCGCTAACGAGTCCACCCATGGCAAAAAACATCATCGCCATCAGGGCAATGCAAGTGACCGTTAACACCGGTCGATTAGCTTTGTCTAGGATTGAGTCGCCGTATTTCCAGAGAATCCAAGTGCAGGCCACGCCTAGGGGTAGGGTAAAAAGGACGCTGAATTCGTGGTATTCCATGAGGACGTATTGACCGAGGGGCGAATTTTCCTTTAGCCATGCCCGCGCACCGCCAAACTCTAAACCGGCCCGATAGCGCATATAGGCTAAATTGCCAGTGGCGATCGCCAAAAAAGCGAGGACGGTGGACCAGAAGGTGAGGGTTCGCATTTGCTGCAAAATTTTGCCAGAACCTCTGAGCAGGGGAAAAGCGAGATGACCAGCGTAAACAATCACGACTAGGGCTAATAGGGAACCAAAACCGTGAATTGTGCCTAGCCATCGCTGCCACGGACTCGGATGCAGCAGGTTGACGAAGGGCAGAAATAAAAATAGGCCCGCCGAGAGGATTCCTAGCCCATAGACGCAAACGGTGGCTATATCTAGGGTTTTAGGAAAATCAATTTTTTCTGATTCTGTGGTATAAGATGACATCGGTTTCTCCTTAACGGTCTAGAGAAGCTAAATGGGATTATTTCTCATTTAGCCCGGAATCTTCTTAGAACAAGTCCAGAGAGCATATTTGTCCAACCATCAGAGTATTTTTGGACTGAAGGTGACAATAAATAGAGTCAAGACTTGAATTTCGCCAATTCAAGTCTGAATTGCATCCCTGTCTGCTCTACAGCGTTTCTCGGATATATGAGGTATGTTTTCGCAACTGAGAATTCTTACTTCGGCAAGGTTTATTACAATTCACCTTGACGAGAAACGCTACATCTTAATATGATCCCTGATTCGGGGTGCGATAGTCAAGACATTTTCAAGGAAGATTGTTAATAAAGTTTACGGATATTTTTACCTAGTTCTTCGTTACTTGGTATGGTTTGATCGGGTGGCATAAATCGACTACATCCTTATTAGATGAGCTTACCCTGAGAATCTGGCAAAGAAGGTTAGAAACTCAGTACATCAAAGCTTTTAGCTTAACTAATTAGGACTTGCTGAATAATGGTAAAACCCTTTGAAAATAAGGCTTTTGACCTGTTAAAATCTGATGTTAGTGCAGGAAAATAGGATTGGGACATTCAAAAACCTTGCATTATTCTCCTCGTAGTACAAAACTGGCACAAAAAAAGAGGGCAACAAAGCCTGAAACGACCGACTCCTGACTCCTGACTCCTGACTCCTACCCCCACGAAAAACTTTTTCAGCAAACCCTAATTAGGTTTTGGATTCGGCCCTTGTTATCAGGGAGCAACGTTACGCGAAAAAACCGAGTTAAATCTCAAAATTAGGCGTTTTTATCGAAAAAATTGTCGAATCGAATTTTAAACAAAAACACGATGCTGTAGGGAAGGCATTTGTCGTCGCACCTGTTGCAGACGTTGGGGATTAATTTCGGCAATTGCCACCCCCGCTTCTTCCCCCGCGTCGGCTAAAACCACACCCCAAGGATCGATAATCATAGCGTGACCGTGGGTGTAACGGCGTTCGTAATTATTGCCCGTTTGAGCAGGAGCTATTATATAACAAGTATTCTCGATCGCTCGCGCTTGTAACAAAACTTTCCAATGATCTTTCCCTGTAAAAGCCGTAAACGCCGCAGGTACAAATAAAACATCGGCTCCTTGCCGCGATAAATAGCGATAGAGTTCGGGAAAACGCACATCATAGCAAATCGAGAGGCCAATTTTGCCCAAGCTATCGGAGCCATAAATCGGCGGTAAATCGATCCCTGCCATGACTGTACTCGATTCCTGATAGGTGTTACCATCCGGGACATTGACATCAAAGAGATGGACTTTTTGATAACGGGCTAATTCCGCACCGTTGCCATCAACTAAAATAGCCGTATTATAAGCCTTATCGGGAATACCCGTCACCGGCACGGGAAAACCACCCCCTAAAATGGTCACTTGAAACCGTTGGGCCATGGTGCGGAGGAATTTATCGGCTTTTCGAGCAATAGTCTCGGCCTGGGCGATTTTATCGCTTTCTGCCCCCATAAAGGCGAAATTTTCTGGTAAACCGATTAATTCCGCCCCTTTACCCACAGCAAGTTCGATCAACTCTTCAGCGGCAGCGAGATTTTTCTCTAAATCCGGCTGACTGGTCATTTGAATGGCGGCGGCGAGATAGGATTTCATGGGGGTTGAAGCTCTAGAGTCGGATAATCTCTGTAAAATTAATCATAACCTTCGATTATATCCAATTTCAGATATTTTGTCACCCCATGAGTAAAATTGTTTTCTGTGACTTTGATGGCACTATCACCGCCGTGGAAACCTTTGCGGGTATGCTCAAAGAATTCGCCCCCCATTTATCGGCCCAAATTATGCCCCAAATGTACGCTCGCACTCTCAGTCTGCGCCGGGGTGTCCGTCAACTGCTAGAGTCGATACCGAGCCAAAAATACGCCGATATTATCGCCTATGCCGAAAGCAAGCCAATTCGCCCTGGATTAGCTGAATTTCTCGCTTTTTTACAGGAGCAATCCATCCCTTTTATTATTATCTCCGGTGGTATCCAAGCCATGATTGAAACGGTCTTAAAACGGGAGGGACTATTAGATAAAGTGACGGCAATTTATGGGGTCAATCTTCATACTCAAGGGGAATATCTGCAAGTTCATTCCGATTGGGAAAATGAGACGGAATTAGTGGCTAAAGCCTTGATTATGGCCAAATATTCAGGAGTAGAAACTATTGCGATCGGTGATTCTGTTACCGATATTACCATGGCTAGAAGGGCCGATCTAGTTTTTGCTAGGGATCGTTTAATCGATTATCTGCAAGCGGAAAATCAACCCTATATTCCTTGGGATAACTTTTTTGAGATTCGCGAATATCTGTTATTGAGAGATTAGGGATTGGCTGTTAATTAGGTAGGGGTTAAAAATTGTCAGATACCCTTCTTGGATTAAGGGGGGATCAAAGAGGGCGAATGCAATTCGCCCCTACAATAATATTATTGCGCCAATGGTAGGAGCGCACTGTGGTCAGTGAGTTTATCGAACTGCGTGCGCCCTGTAATATAGATATTTCGACCAAATTGAGATTTACTACCCTACTCTTAAGGGTAACAATAATTATAAAATTTTGTAAATTTGTGTTGTTAGATATTGCAAAATCTCAATTTTTGTTGACAAGACAGAACCAAATCGGGGGGGGGGTAGAATCCCGTTATGGCTCTGTTTTGTCATTAGAGGAACTAACTTAAAATTTAGTGATTGGCAATTTTGAAAAAACCAATTTTTCTCCCTTGCCAATGTCGCTTAATTTGAGATTTTCTCCTTTAAAGGTCAGTCAGAACATTTGTTTGTTTGTTTGTTTTGAGGAAAATTTCTGGATATGAAAACTTCGACTGTGCTTAAAAATTGCTCCAGAGTAGCAGCCGGTACTGTCTTTGTAACTTTGGGGATACTGACTACGGGAACCGCCCATGCCGCTGAATTGATTACCAACGGCGGCTTTGAAACAGGTTTTACGGGTTGGAATGTCTCAATACAACCTGGGAGTAACTCGACGAGTGGTTTCTTTATTGATGATGCTAACGGCTCCACGCCTTTCAGTGGTCAAGCAACTGTTGGTCCAGCCAGTGGCTCTTTCTATGCAGTGTCTGACCAAGACGGTCCGGGAGCCTATGCGCTAACCCAGACTTTTATCGTTCCTGGAGCTGCCTCATCGGTAATTTTGTCTTACGATATGTTCGTCAATGATTGGAGTGGACTTGGACCTATCGTCAATCCATCTGGACTAGACTACACCAGTATTCCCAACCAACACGCACGGGTGGATATCCTAGTTGCTGGGGCCAACCCCTTCTCAACCAATCCTGCGGATATCGTCGGTAATTTCTATTTAGGAAACGATCCCTTTGCTTCCAATCCTAACCCTTATACTTCTTATAGTTTTGACATTACCAGCTTGGTAGGAGCAGGCGGGAGCTACATTCTCCGATTTGCAGAAGTTGACAACCAGTTCTTTTTTAATCAAGGAGTCGATAATGTCAGTATTGATTTTACTCCTCTAGCTACTCCTGTTCCCGAACCTGCTTCAGTCTTGGGTTTACTCGCCATTGGTGCTTTAGGTGCGGGTGCAGCCTGGAAGCGCAAATTAAAATAAAAAACTGGTCAATCTAGCCTTAAATTAGCAGCGATCGCGCTCTATCAATAGAGTGCGATCGCTTTTTGGGGTTATAATAATTAAAGACACGATAAATTAATTCAAGTCAAGCCCATGCCACTAACTCTTAATTTAACATCGGAAATCGAACAATATCTCAGCCAAAAAGCGAGGGAGAAAGGTCTTTCTCTAGAAGCTTATGTCCTAAAGTTGCTCAAGGATACTATTTTAGAACAAGAAAAACAGACTAAACTGGTTAATTTACCTCAGTCTTGGATTGATGAAAAAGATGAACAATAACAAAAAGAAACTGGCGAATATTTAATAGAAAAACTCGAACAAGATCGCTTATCTGAGCGTCCTTTATTTCCGGCTGAATTAAAGGGAGTAACTTGGTGAATAGAGTAGTTTTATTAGATACGGGAATTATCGGTTTAATTACTAATCCTAAGCGATCGCCTGAAAGTCTAGCTTGTAATTTTTGGCTACAAACACTAATTAAAGCAGGTATTAGGGTTATTCTTCCAGAAATTGCTGATTATGAGGTGCGTCGAGAGTTGTTACGCGCTAACAAGATTAAAGGAATTAAGCGACTGGATGAGTTAGCTAACTTAATAGAATACCTAGCCATTACAACGGATGCAATGCGAAAAGCTGCTTTATTTTGGGCGCAGGCACGCCAACAAGGACAACCCACAGCAGGAGATAAAACAATTGATGGTGATATGATTTTAATTGCACAAGCTGTCACGTTATCTGTGAAAAATCCGATAATTGCAACAACAAATGTAGGTCATTTATCCAAATTTGTCAGAGCAGATTTATGGCAAAATATTAGTTTTGATTGACATCTTTCTCAGAGGAACTTTATTGCAAGGGAAGTGACGCAAACCGAACGAGAAGCTTATGAAGAGGGATGAGCCAGAAATGGAAGATGATTTACGGACAGAGTATGACTTGAAGCACCTCCGAGTTAGAAAGTTAGGCTCTGGAAGAAAAAGCTTTGGTGGAGTCACTGTGCGCTTGGAGCCTGATGTCGCAGAAATGTTTCCCACTGCTGATGCGGTTAACGAAGCATTAAGATTGTTGATCAGAGTAATGCGAGATAACAAAACTCTTGCTTCTACAGTACAGGCTAACATGAAGGCTGAGTCCTGACGAAATGCGGGGCGGGATTGAGTATTTATGAGAAAGCGAAGGGAATGGCGAATAAAGCTATAGTCTCGAATTAGATGCGATCACGCTATATTTGTAGAGGGCGATCGCTTTTTGTGTTATGATGGTAGGAGTGTGGATGAATGAAGCAAAATTGAAAATCTATTTCGACGCTTGAATTGAGGAAAATTACTATGAAAGTTAAAACAGATTTGACTATTCCTGAGATTAAGGAAATTAGCAAAGAGGGAGTTAAAGCTCTTGTAGAGAGATTGGGAATTGCTAAAGCGGCTTTCTTTCTAAGAGAAACAGCATCCCAACCTCTAAATTATTTAGAAACTAAAGATCAGTTATTTGGTGAAATGACAGCGACGGATATTTACGCTCAAAGTAAAGGCGGCTATCACTGAAATGATTGAGGAAATTCGTCAAAAAGTTAGACAAAACCAATTTGAATTTTCTCAACACGCTGTCAATCAAAGTATCCTGCGTCAGATCAGTGTTCAAGAATTACGGGAGGCGATGGAACAAAGCGAAATTATTGAAGATTATCCGGCTGATAAGTATGGTGCAAGCTGTTTACTTTTGGGATTTACTCTAATTAATAGAGCCTTACACATTCATTGTAGCTATCCCTCTCGCCCTTTGCTCAAAATTATTACCCTATATGAACCCGATCCAAATTTATGGATTGATTTTAAATCAAGGAGAACACCAGATGTCAACTAATTCTAGACAAGAAACCTTAATTGAACAAGAAGTTACCTATACCCTTGAAATCAATGGCAATTTTTTTATTATAGAAAATGTCCCCGCTAGAGTCTGTGTAGAAACGGGAGAGCGTTTTTTTGCACCAGAAACTGTCGAACGCTTGCAGGAAATTATCTGGGAAAATAAGCGACCAAAACGGGTAATTGAAACACCAGTATTTGACTTTGCTAGTTAGTGTTTAATAGAAAACTGGCAAATCGAGCAACAATTGAAGTCTTAAATTAGGGGCGATTGCGCTATATTTGTAGAGTGCGATCGCTTTTTTGGGTTATAATAGTTAAAGACACGATAAATTAATTCAAGTCAAGCCCATGCCACTAACTCTTAATTTAACATCCTCAAGCTACTTAAAGATACTATTTTAGAACAAAAAAAACAGACTAAACTGGTTAATTTACTTCAATCTTGGATTGATGAAGAAGATGAACAGGAACAACAAGAAACCGGTGAATATTTAATCGAAGCACTCGATCAAGATCGTTTATCTGAGCGTCCTTTATTTCCGGCTGAATTAAAGGGAGTAACTTGGTGAATAAGCTGCCCGCAAATTTAAATTGCTTGTTGAGATCAGGCAAGGGGGGATTGGTGGAGATTTAGCTGCGCGGGGGTAGCAAGCTCCTGTCCTCCCTAAGGGGGTTTGGGGAGTAGAAACCCTCAAGGGCTGGGATTGGGTGATAAAATAATCAGAAGCAAAGCCCAATTTTAACCGAGGGGTTCCTTTAAAAAATCCCAACTTAGTCAATATCAAAAATGAGATGTACCCCAGAGGAGTTCTCCCTATGGATAGCAAACGATTAATCGAAGAATTAAAAAATCCCGACTTTTATCCTCATTCTGTCAAAATTCCCGTTGAAATTATCCAAACCCATGCTTCAATTATCTTCTTGACAGGAGATTATGCCTATAAAGTCAAGAAACCAGTTAATTATAATTTTTTGGATTTCTCCACTTTAGAAAAGAGAAAATATTATCTAGAACAGGAACTAGACTTAAATAAAAGAGTTGCCGCCAATATCTATCTGGAAGTTTTGTCAATTAATGAGGAACGGGGTAGCATAAGTTTAAATGGAGAAGGGAAAGCGATCGAATACGTTTTAAAAATGAATCAGTTTCCCCAAGAATGTTTACTGAGTAAAATTTTTGAACGGGGAGAAATAACGGAAAAAGCTATAGAGTCTTTGGCTGAAAAAGTGGCACAATTTCATCGGCAAGCTGTGACTAATTCCTATATTACTCAATTTGGCAATTTAGAAGTTATTAAACAAGCTTTTGATGAAAACTACCAACAAACCGAGAAATATATTAATCTTGTCCAAACCCAAAAACAATACGATGAAACGAAAGCTTATACAGATAAATTCTTCGCAGAACACGGAGATTGGTTAGAGGAAAGACAAATAAAAGGGATGATTCGTGAATGTCACGGCGACTTACATTTAAATAATATCTGTCAGTGGCAGGGAGAAATACAATTATTTGATCGCATAGAATTTAATGAATCTTTTCGCTTCGTTGATGTCATGTACGATATTGCTTTTACAGTCATGGATTTAACCGCTAGGGGGAGAGAAGATTTCGCTAATTTATTTGTGAATACTTATTTAGAACAAACCGCCGACTGGGAGGGTTTAAAAGTCTTGCCTCTCTACCTGACCAGACAAGCGTATGTGAGGGCAAAAGTCAATAGTTTTTTGCTTGATGGTGACAGTTTTTACGAGAAAATTAAAGCAGATGCACAAGATTATTATCAATTAGCTTGGCAGTACACACAACCGCAGAAACCGAGATTAATTCTGATGTCGGGATTTTCTGGATCGGGTAAGAGTACCATAGGGAAAGTAATTGCTAAAAATCTTAATGCTATTCAGATTCGTTCCGATGCAGTTCGCAAACATTTGGCTGGAATTGACTTAAATCAAACGGGAAGTCTAGACATATATAGTCTCGAAATGAGTCAAAAAACCTTCGCTAGACTGGCAGAATTAGCGGAACTTTTAATAGCTTTAGGTTATCCAGTTATTCTCGATGCACGCTACGATAAATATGCTTGGCGAGAACCTTTATTAACCTATGCCCAAAATTTACAGATTCCTTTTCATATTGTCCATTGTCACGCACCTATAGAAGTTTTAAAACAACGGATTGCCGCTAGAAAAGGCGATATTTCTGACGCTACTATCGAGGTTTTAAATGCCCAAATTGAGAAAACAGAACCTTTTAATGAAAAAGAACAACCCTATCTAATTTCCCTAGACACTACTAATCCCGATTGGCCAGAATTTTTGGAGAGTCAATTAGGTAAATAGCTTGAGATGAATCAACGATAGGGCCATTCTTATAATTAAGTTATAGTTGATAAAGTAGCAAAAAGGAGAAGCGATGGAAACTGTAGTGTTAAATCTAGAGACAGTTAATCTGACCGATGAACAATTTTATCATCTCTGTCAGGCTAATCAAACATGGAATTTAGAACGTAATCAAAAAGGAGAATTATTAATTATGCCTCCCGTGGGTGGAAATAGCGGTAAACAAGAAGCTAATTTGATTGTTAAAGTGGGGGTATGGAACGAGCAAACTCAACTTGGTGAGGTGTTTAGTTCTTCGACAATTTTTCGTTTACCAAAGGGAGGATATCGTTCTCCTGATGTTGCTTGGATAAAACGGGAGAGATGGGAAGCTTTGAGCGCAGAAGAGCGAGAAAAGTTCCCACCTTTGTGTCCCGATTTTGTGATTGAATTACGTTCTCGTAGCGATTCTTTAACCTCTTTACGCGACAAGATGCGCGAATATTTAGCCAGTGGTTTACGTTTGGGTTGGTTGATTAATCCTCAACAGCAGCAGGTGGAAATCTACCGACTAAATGGCGGTGTGGAAATTATTGATTTACCTGCTACTTTATCCGGGGAAGATGTCTTACCCGGGTTTGTTTTGCATTTAACTTAGGAAGAATGACAGGGAATAACAAAGGGAATGAGACAGAATCAGGATATCTCTATTCTGTCAAAACATTTCCAGAAAAGCGATCGATTGTCAGCTTGAAGGTGTATAATCTCTCAAAAGCCAGCATCAAGCTACAAAGTTCTCAATATCGCCCAAAAAAAAGAATCAGGATTTCAGGAACAGATTCTCTGGCTACTTCTTCAAAGAAAGAGGAAACTCTCAGTCACAACATTGATATTTGTCAATAATGTCACCTAAAATTTTCAATCATCACTTTACTCCTCTTAAATCCCTCTCTCTGGGATTATTTCTCCTGCAAGCTTTCACTCCCCTCACCCTAGCAGCCCCCCCGCGAGAACCGGATCAAACCGTCGGCTGTGATATTCTGGTGGTGGGTGGTGGTTTAGCCGGTGCCGGTGCGGCCTACGAAGCTTTATTATTAGGAAAAACCGTCTGTTTAACCGAGATTACCGACTGGGTAGGGGGACAGATATCTTCTCAGGGAACCTCCGCATTAGATGAAAGACGAACACAAAGAGAAAAATTATTTTTCCCGAAAGGTTATCTAGAATTTAGGGAAAGAATTAGAAAGCATTACGGGAAACGCAACCCCGGGGAATGTTGGGTAAGCGGGTCTTGTTTTTTGCCTTTTGATGGACATAAATTATTATTTCAACAGTTAGAAGACGCTGCCAAAAAAGGCAAAGGAACCCTGAAATGGTTTCCCTCCACGGTAGTCAAAGAATTAAATATTGAAACTTTACCCAATCGCGGTACTGGTCAACAGATTACCAGTGTAATTGCTATTCAACATAGTCCCGCAAAAGGTACTCCTCCCCTAAATACCGAGTTTTTATCGCAAAAAATGGAGGATATCTATCGCTACGAAAATTCTCCCCGTTTTGATAAGAAAATCCTCCGTTTTGTCCCCAAATCCTCCCAACCGAATCAATTAGCAGATTGGTATGTGATTGAAGCGACCGAAACCGGGGAAATAATCGGATTATCAGATATTCCCTACCGTTTAGGTGTCGATAAGCGCAGTTATCTCGAACCTTCTTCCTCTAGCGTCACTGGCGACCCCTACTGTACCCAAGGCTTTACCTATACCTTTGCCATGGAGGAAACAGAAAAGCCACAAACCCACGAGAAACCCGTTTATTATGAACGCTATGCCCCCTATTTTAGCTATGAATTGCCGCGATTAGCCGATTTTGACCTCGTTTTCACCTATCGTCGTATTTGGAGTCCGCAACTGGGTAAAGAGAAAACCTTTGGGGGAATTACTTTTACCGAACCAGTTCCAGGGGATATTTCCATGCAGAATTGGACTTGGGGAAATGATTATCGTCCGGGGACTGGGAAGGATAACTTTATCTACACCCGTGAACAGTTGCAACAGCTAGGACAGTTATCTCCGGGGGGATGGATGGGAGGATTACGCACAGAAACCCTCGCGAGGGGCGAAGAACACGCCATTTCCTACTATTATTGGTTAGTAGAAGGAACCACCGATTCCCAGTTAGGGGACGGGGTAAAAGTTCCCCATTTGAATAACCGTTATCTCTCCGGTTTTGATTCTCCCATGGGTACTGCCCACGGTTTGTCAAAATATCCCTATATTCGGGAAGCAAGACGGATTATCGGTCGTCCTTCCCTGACTTTCCCCGCTGGTTTTACCGTCACAGAAATCGATATTTCCCGACAAAATTTTCAAAGCGATTTCTATCGTCAAAATCTTTCCCCGGCAGAATATCGGCGCTTAATTGCCACCTTGGCAGGATTAGAGGGATTTTCCGTACTTGATGGCACATTATCCCCCGATAAGGCCGTTAAACGCAAGCGATCGACTATTTACCCCGATTCCGTCGGTATCGGCCACTATGCGATTGATTTTCATCCCTGCATGACGGAACATCCCCCCGAAAAACCGGGTAATACAGAAAAAGCAGGAGAAAGACAGGGACAAGGGCAAGCTTATCCCTTCGAGATACCTTTAAGGGCTATAATTCCCCAAAAAATCGATAATTTACTGATAGCGGGTAAAAGTATCGCCCTCAGTCATATTGCCGCGGCCGCCTATCGTGTCCATTCCTTCGAGTGGTCTTCCGGGGTAGCTGCTGGCATCACGGCAGTGTATGCTTTAGATAATAATGTACTGCCCTATCAATTAGTAGAAAGTGATTTTCTCATCGGCAATAAACAATTGCGAGAATTACGGAAAAAAATCGACGCAAGTGGTAATCCAACTATGTTCCCCGATGCCTCAATTTTCCGGTCGATGGATGATTGGTATTAATTAGGGGTTGCTGAAAAAGTTTGTTGGTGGGGTTAGGAGTCGGGAGTCAGTATTCTCCGAGTCAGTATTCTCCCCTCTCCCTTCTCCCCACCCTCCTATACCTTTTAAGCAGAATTTAGTATTAAGTAGTCGTGCAAAATTAATTTCCTAGTCGAGACGGTCGTCAGGAGACGGTCGTCAGGAGACGGGAGACGGGAGACGGGAGACGGGATACAGCTATTAGGGATCGGATTTGAGTTTTCAGTTCACTGTTTCCTCACATCAGAAGTCTGACGGAGTAGTGGCTTAGATGTGTAATTAATTGTGCTTAGATACTTACAAGAGGTCTAATAGGAAAAAACCCCATCTTGAACAAAGATGGGGTAAGGTAAAAATCAAATCAATCTAAACAGTAACAGGTTCTCGATCGAGGGGTTTAACGCGGTCGAGCAGGGTCTGCAATTGTTCCCCTTCAATCACCTCTTTACTGAGGATTTCTTGGGCAATTTCTTCGAGTAAATCGCGATTTTGAGCCAGGATATCCAGGGCCTGCTGATGACCATTTTCGACAATCTCTTTCACTTCATTATCGATCGCTTTGGCCGTATCATCGCTCACCAAGCGCCGGGGATTCATCATGCCATCTCCCAGAAAACTATTCTGTTGACCTTTTTCGTAGGCTAGAGGACCCAAGGTCTTACTCATACCATAGGTCGTCACCATACGTTCGGCCAAGTCCGTCGCCCGCTGCAGGTCATTAGCGGCCCCAGTAGTAATACTACCGAAGATAATTTCTTCGGCGGCCCGACCGCCTAAAAGAGTAGCAATTTGGTCGCGTAATTCCGTATCATCCATAAGGAAACGGTCTTCCGTGGGCATTTGCAGGGTATAACCGAGGGCTGCCATGCCGCGAGGCACGATCGAAATCTTAGCAACTTTACCACCCCCCGGCATAACTGCACCGACGAGAGCGTGACCAACTTCGTGATAAGCGACGATTTTCTTCTCTTTTTCCGAGAGAACCCGGCTTTTCTTCTCTAAACCCGCCACTACCCGCTCGATTGCCTCATTAAAGTCCTCTTGAGCGACGGTGCTGCGTTGATTGCGGGCTGCCAATAAAGCGGCCTCATTGACTAGATTAGCTAAGTCAGCACCGGCAAAACCGGGGGTACGGGTAGCAATCTGTTTTAAATCCACACCCGATCCTAATTTTACCTTACCTGCGTAGATTTCGAGGATTTTTAAGCGTCCAGCCAGATCGGGGCGATCAACTAACACTTGACGATCAAAACGGCCGGGGCGTAAAAGGGCGGTATCAAGAGTTTCGGGGCGGTTAGTGGCGGCCAGCACGATCACCGTCGCATCACCAGCGTTAAAACCGTCCATTTCCGTCAATAATTGGTTTAAAGTCTGTTCCCGTTCATCGTTACCCCCCATAAAATTACCGTTAGCGCGAGATTTACCGATCGCGTCTAATTCATCGATAAAAATAATACAGGGGGCTTTTTTCTTGGCCTGTTCAAACAGATCTCGCACTCGGGCTGCACCTGCACCGACAAAGAGTTCCACGAATTCCGAACCTGAGATACTAAAGAAAGGAACTCCCGCTTCTCCCGCGACTGCTTTTGCCAGCAGGGTTTTTCCTGTCCCCGGCGGACCGACTAGGAGGACACCCTTGGGAATCCGCGCCCCGATTTGAATGTAACGTTGGGGATATTTGAGAAATTCGACGATTTCGGCCAATTCGGTTTTCGCTTCTTCCACACCGGCCACATCTTCAAAAGTGGTTTTGGTGGTATCTCCTTCCACATAGACTTTAGCGCGACTTTTGGTAATCGATAAAGCCCCGGCTGGACCACCGCCACCGCTGCGAGCGAGGAAAAATTGCCAAATACCGACAAAAATCAGGGGAGGAATCACCCAACTAAGAACACTACCAATCCAGCCATTTTTTGGCGGTGGTGCGGCGGCGAATTCTACGCCCTTAACTTCTAGACGTTTGGGCAATTCTAGGTCAAAAATCGGTGTAGTGCTGAAAATTCGTCCGTAGTTGCCCTCTTGGTCGTTTTTAAGCTGATAACGAATCTCATTCTGTCCCACGGATACCCTAGCGACGTTGCCATCTTCCACTTGGTCGATAAAAAGACTGTAGGGAACTTTGGGGACGCTAGGGCCAAATAATTGCGGAAAAAGGAGATTAACAATCAGAAATAAGCCGCCTACGGCTAATAAAACATTACCGATCAGGCGAGATTGTGAAGGAGGTTTGCTTTTTATACTCATTGCTGGGCCTGATTCATTAAAATTAGTCTCTATACTTTCCCCATTGTAGGCTGTTGACTGCTCAAGTTCAGATTGAATCAGGCGGGGGGATTACCGTCGTCTTCGGGCGGTTTTTGCCCTAGTAAAGCGTCTAGACGAGTTTGGGCAAGCTCAAAATCCGGCGCAATCCCTAAAGCTTTTTGGTAACAGGCGATCGCTGCTTGGGTTTCGCCTAAATTTTCTAGGGTACTGCCGCGATTGTACCAAGCTTGATAAAAATTATCGTCCGCTTCTAGCACCTGTTGCCAACATTCTAAGGCTTCTTGCCAACGTTGCAGTCCGTATAGGGCGCTGCCTCTAGCGTTAATGACTTGGTGATCGTTGGGGGTGATTTCTAGGGCGCGATCATAACTATTTAAAGCTTCTTCGTAGTTACCAATCATGGCTAAGGCACCACCACGATTATGCCAGGCCGAGGCTAATTGGGGATCGATCTTCAGGGCCTGTTCCCAATCAGCGATCGCATTTGACCAATTGCCTAAATTTGCCTGTTCTAAGCCCTGATTAAACCAATCTGCGGCAGTTTCAGGGTTTTTACCCTCCTGGGAGGAAAATTGAGCGATCAGACTATTAATAATGCTTTCTGCGTCCTTATTTTCGATGCCTAATTGTTCGGCCATTTGGCCCGCTAGGGTAGGATCGTTGTGCAGACGGTTAAATAATTCATCGAGGGTGAGGGTTTCTAATTGGGGATTTTCTGGGTCAGCACCGTTAAAATCGCTAGTTTCACTGGAATATAAGAGATTTTCTGGGGTAGCAACAGTATAACTGCCCGGGTCCTCATCTTCGCCGGCGTATTCCCAGATTAAAGTGGCAGTTTCTTTGGTGTAGAGTTGATAACCGATCTCGTAGGAAGCTTCACCAATACGTTCAATTCCGGGGAAAGCGCGGGCTAATTCTCCTAAACGAATCATTCTGGTGGCGAGAAGTTGGTTAAGGGAAGCGGAGGATTGCAGACGGGTCCCAAAGCGCTCTAACCATTCTACCCAATCTTTTTGCCGACCTCGATCGCCCAGTTTTTCAAAAAATCTCAGAATTCTGCCTTCGTGCCAACCGTGGGCCACTCCATCGAGTAACTGCATATAGAGAAATTCGTAATCTGTATCGGTTAGGGGAACAGATTCGATCGCTTGTACTTTCCCCTTTCCCCCTTGTCCCCCCAAAAGTCGGGTAAAAAAGTTTTCTATCGCGCGCCAAAGTTTTCTTAAAAGTCCCTGCATTCTAATCTCGACACTGGTTTTATTAATCTTGCAAGCGTAACCCAATTAGTCTAGCAGTTATCAGTTATCAGGGAATAGGGGTTAGGGTTTGGGGAGATTTGTCAGGGATCGGTAAACAGTAAACAGTGAAAATACTCCCCACTTAATAAGCTGTTCGTAATTTAAATTGCTTGTTGAGACGAGGCAAGGGGCAACCCCCCCGACGTCGGGGGGGCAAGGGGGGGCGGCTAATCTAAGAATAAGCGGTTTAAATGCGTCTTAGCTTACCGCTTACCGATCACCGATAACTTAATTATTGGCCATCACCCAATTAACTAGAGTGCGGACGGGAAAACCGGTGGCCCCGGCATTATTAACGCCATTTTCCTTGTCGGACCAGACGGGACCCGCGATATCTAGGTGCAGCCAGGGAGTGTTATTAATGAATTGCTTCAAAAATAAAGCGGCTGTAATGGAACCGCCGGGGCGCGGGCCGGTGTTTTTCATATCGGCAATTTGAGACTTCAGCCCCTCGAAATATTTTTCTTCTAGGGGCATCGGCCAGAATTTTTCGCCGGCTAATTTAGCGGCCTCTTGGAGTTGATCAGCGAGACTCTCATCGCTACTCCATAAACCGGCGATATCGTCTCCCAAAGCAACGACACAGGCCCCGGTTAAAGTGGCTAGATCCACGATCGCATCCACCTCTAATTTTTCCGCAAAAACCAAGCCATCGGCCAGGGTTAATCGTCCCTCGGCATCGGTGTTATTGACTTCAATAGTTTTGCCATTAGAAGCGGTTAAAATGTCCCCGGGGTGCATAGCGCGACCACTAATCATATTTTCCGTAGCCGGACAGATAAAGTGTACTTCCACTTCTGGCCGTAATTGGGCGATCGCCTTGGCTGCCCCTAGGGTGGCGGCACCACCTCCCATATCCATTTTCATGGTTTCGATGCCACTGCCGGCCCCTTTAATATTCAAACCGCCGGAATCAAAGGTTAAACTTTTGCCAACGATTGCTAGTTTACGTTTCGGGGTCCCTTGGGGTTTATAGATTAAATGAAGGAATTTCGGGGGAATATCCGAGGCTTTGGCTACTCCTAAGAAGGCTCCCATACCCAAGCTTTCGCATTCTTCCTGTTCCAGAATTTTCAGACTTAATCCGTATTCGCTGGCAATTTGCTCGGCGGTTTCTGCCATGGTCAGGGGGGTGACGGTGTTAGCGGGAGCATTGACTAATTCTCTGGCCAGAATCACCCCGGAACAGATTTGCTCGGCGTTAGCGATCGCCGATGATTGTTCTCCTAAACCCAATAACTCGACGGTTTCTAATTTGGCTCCTTTTTCCTCCTTAGTGGACTTGAAGCGGGTATCCTGATGAGTAGCCAGCAGCAGCCCTTCCGTGATTGCTCCGGCGGTGGCGGACTGATCACCAACTACCGGTAAACTGATGGCCAGAGCTTGGCTTTTTTGTTGTTTGGCCAGACGAGCGATGGCGGCGGCCGCTAGACGCAGGGTTTGCAGGCCGAAATCGGCAGTTTTTCCCAATCCCACCAGGATTAATTTGCGAATCGGACCACCACCACCTAGACGAGTCGCCGCACTGCTGCCTAATTTTCCCTCGAATTCCGTCTCGGAGATGAGATCCCCTAGGTTTCCCCCTAGTTTATCGTTTAATTCTGCCAATTCTCCTGCAATCTCGATGGCTCCTTCTGGTAAACCTAGGGCTAAAGTATCTCCTGTCCAAGTAAGGAGCGAGGTGTCAGTCGATCGAATATCCATTCTTTATCTCGATAATTCTTTGCAAATTGCTTCTATTAATCACTATACTGTAAGCTCTATCAGTTATCATCGATCATCTGTTGAGGTTTAGTGGCTCCCTGTCAAGAATCAAGGTCTAGCTCTTGCTAAAATCATTGTCCCTGATTGCTGATGCTGACTGGGGATAACTGCCAGGGGTTCTACTACTTAGAAAAAATTACCAAGTTTGTGTTGATCACTCAAGGAGAAATTTTTATGGAAATATCTCGTCCTAATCAAGTAGAATTAAGCGCAGAAGAACAACAGGAACTAGAAAAGTTGCGAGCTATTATCGAACAGGCTAGTGTTGATGGCGTGATCACTCAAGGGGAAAGGGAAAGAATCGCCCTAGCTATGAGGTCTGATGGTAAAGTGACCCTAGAAGAATTAGAGTTAGTCAGAACTTTAATTACCGAAAAAGTGAGCAAAGGGGAATTAGTTCTGGATTATCTTTAAACTCTGGAAAATCAGATAAAAAAAAGACGGGGTTTTCACCCCGTCCTATTTGTCAATAATTATGACAAATCCTTGACTTGTGATACTAATTGTGCTACCACATCTTGAGCGCTACCAAAGAGCATAAAGGTTTTGGGATTGTAGAATAATTCGTTTTCTACCCCGGCAAAACCCGATCGCATACTGCGCTTAATCACGATCGTGTGCTGTGCCTTATCCACGTCCAGAATCGGCATTCCATAAATGGGACTAGCTTTATCGTGACGGGCAGCGGGATTAACCACATCATTCGCCCCAATAATTAACGCCACATCGACGCGCTCAAACTCAGGATTAATATCATCCATATCGTAGAGTTGCGGATAGGGAACATTAGCTTCGGCCAATAATACATTCATGTGGCCGGGCATTCTTCCCGCCACGGGGTGAATAGCATATTTAACCTCAACGCCATTTTTTTCCAACTGTTCGGCTAATTCTCGCACCGCGTGTTGTGCTTGGGCCACCGCCATGCCGTAACCGGGTACAATCACCACAGAACGCGCATAACCGAGCATCATTGCCCCTTCTTCTGAATCAATAGCATGAACCGATTTATCAAGGCTAGAAGTGGCGCTGGCTTCGCCTCCGGCACTAGCACCTGTACCGAATGCCCCAAATAGTACACTAGCCAGCGATCGATTCATGGCTTTACACATGATCTGAGTCAGGATAATCCCCGACGCACCCACCAAAGCACCGGCGATGATCAACATACTATTCATCAGGATAAAACCGACTACGCTGGCGGCAAGTCCCGAAAAAGAGTTTAAGAGGGAGATAACCACGGGCATATCGCCGCCGCCGATGGGAAGCACGAATAAAGCCCCGAAAATTAAGGAAAGTGCCACCAAGGTCAGGAAAACATCGATCGAGGTGGGATCAAAAAAGAGATAGACACTACCCCCTAAAAAGGTGAGTAGCAAGAGAATGTTAAAGGGTTGTTGGAAAGGAAAAGTTACGGGCGCGCCACTGATTAATTCCTGTAATTTGGCAAAAGCGAGGACACTACCGGTAAAAGTGACACCGCCGATCAATATACCCAAAATAGCGATCAGTATCGAGTCAAAGGCAATATTTTCACCACTTTGCAGTAAACGCCAGTATTCGCCAATGGCAATTAAAGCACTGGCAGCACCGCCTAAACCGTTAAAAATCGCCACCATTTGGGGCATAGCCGTCATCGGGACTTTTTGCGCCGAAACTAAGCCGATAATTGAGCCAATCACCAACGCTACGGCGATTAAACCATAGCTGAGGATTTCTTGATTGATTAAGGTGGCAATAACGGCGATTAGCATCCCGATGGCAGCCAGAAAATTGCCTTGACGGGCGGTAGCGGGGGAAGATAATTGTTTAAGACCGATGATAAATAAAATGGCGGCCAGTAGATAGGATAACTCGATCCCTGTGGTAAGGGCATTATTCATGATTTAGCCTCTTTTTTCTTGAACATTTGCAGCATTCGATCGGTAACGACAAAACCACCGACCACGTTAACCATCGCCAAAATAACGGCAATTAACCCTAAAATTACGGTTAATTCGTGCCAATCCGTGCCTCCGGCGATGAGGAGCGCACCAACAACGGCGATACCTGAAATTGCATTCGCTCCCGACATCAGGGGTGTATGGAGAGTGGGAGGGACTTTATTGATTACCTCGAAACCGACAAAGGAAGCGAGGACAAATACCACTAAAGCGGTTAAAAGTTGGGCAGTCATTGGTTAAAGAAATAGGGGATAGGGTGTGGGGTGTGGGGTGTGGGGTGTGGGGTGTGGGGTGTGGGGTGTGGGGAGAATAAAGCTGCCTTCTGCCTTCTGCCTTCTGCCTTTTGCCTTTTGCCTCCTGAATACTGACTCCTGAATCCTGATGGCTAAAAAGCGGATAACTGTTCACTGAGGGCGGATTTAATGCGTTGGTTGCGGATTTCGCCGGCGTGGGTGACACAGGCACTATTAATGATGTCATCGGCAAAATCGAGGTTTAAACTGCCCTCTTTGCTGACTAGAAGCTGTAGCAGCATTTGCAGGTTTTTGGCGTACATCTGGCTGGCATTGGTGGCCACTGTGGCAGGAAGATTAACGGCTCCGACGATTTTTACACCATTTTCGATGATTTCTCGTCCCGGTTGGGTGTAAGCGCAATTTCCGCCCTGTTCCGCCGCTAAATCAACGATTACCGACCCCGCTTTCATGGTGGCGATCATTTCTTTGGTGACTAGCAGGGGGGCCTGTTTCCCCGGTACTTGGGCGGTGGTGATCACCACATCAGCCCGCTTAATTGGTTCAGTTAGGGCTTGACAAATGCGCTCCTGTGTGCTAAGAGAAACCTCTTTGGCATAACCGTTATCGGCGACGGTATCTTCTTCTAGGGGCATTTCAATAAATTTCGCCCCGACACTCTGCACTTCTTCTTTGACTTGGGGACGAATATCAAAAGCCTCCACCACTGCCCCCAAACGGCGGGCGGTAGCGCAAGCTTGCAATCCGGCAACTCCTGCCCCCAATACCAGCACTTTGGCAGGGGCGATCGTCCCGGCGGCGGTAGTCATCATCGGGAACATTTTCGGCAGCTCAACGGCGGCGAGGAGTACCGCTTTGTAACCGGCGAGGTTAGCCTGAGAGGAGAGGGCATCCATACTCTGGGCGCGACTACTGCGGGGAATTAATTCCATGCTCAAAGCTGTAATCCCGCGCTCGGCTAATTTGGCAATGCGCCGGGGTTGCCGCAGGGGATCGAGAAAGCCGATGAGGATACCACCATTTTTCAGGCGATCGATCTCGCTATCGCTAGGAGGGACGACTTTGAGAATAATATCGGCAGTTTCATAGATATATTCGCTGTTTTCGCTCAGGGCGGCTCCCACGGCACTATAGGCACTATCGGCAAAGTTAGCGCTAATTCCCGCCCCATTTTGGACCATTACCTCAAATCCCGCCTTGACTAAACGGGCGACGGTATCCGGCACTAGCGCCACCCGCGCCTCGCCTTGGTCACTTTCTTTGATTACGCCGATTTTCATGGCTGGGTTTCTCCTTAATAAGTCCTTCTCTTGTCTTATGCTGTTGGGGTAAGGGTTTCGTTAAATGCGATCGATCCCTTGGGATAATTTCGAGTCAAAATTGCTTTTCACTTCCATCCTAGCTATCCTCACCTTTCTGGCTCTTTTTCGGGCTGAATCTTAGGATTATCTTCAGGATTAAAGGGTTTTGAGCGGCATTGCTTGGGAATTTTTACCTAGTGATGAGGTACACTTTTTTTTCTGGGAACCGCCGAAACGGTTAACATTAGCTGGTCTTCGGTCGTAGATACCAGATTAAATTATACTTCATCTTTATGAGAAAGGCTGTAATAGGTCTCGACAATCTCAAAGTTTTACAGTTCTTTTAACTTCGATCGCAATTCCTCTAATTCTGCATCTACTGCTGAATCGCTGACGGTAGTTGCTGGGGGTAAATTGCTTTGATTAGAAGTTGTACTGGGTAATACTCCCCCAGACATTTGTGCTTTTAGCAGTGCTAATTCATCATCCACATCGCTACCCGCTTCTAGTGGATCGATGTCAACCAATTCACCGTCAGCTTGACTACTGGCTTCTGACTGCATAAATTTTGCTTCCATGCGCTCAAAAGCTGAAGGGTAAATAGTATCTATACTGCCGATACTTTTTTCGTTAATCTTTCTTTCTAAAATTGGCAATTTTTCTTTCAGTTTATCAACTTGGATATTCAGTTTTTCCAGTTGATTTTTAATAATATTTGCGGTATTAATGTGATGTTTTTTCTTTATATTAGCTTCTTGTGCCAGAGACTCATCACCTTTATCTAGAGCGACTTTAGCTATTTCTTGCCATTTTAAAACTTCAGCTTGTGCTTGGTTGTAATGTTGTTCGGCTCTTTTTTGTAAGGCAATTACTTCGATAATTGAGGAACGTAAATTAGATAAATCATACCGCATAATAGTGATGGTTAATTATGACTAGCAATTAAGAAGATGTTAAGTATTTAAATTGCTTGTTGAGATGAGCCAAGAGGCAACACCCCCCCTTGCCCTAGGGTTAATTCATAGTAGGGTTGATTCATAGTAGGGTTAATTCATAGTAGGGTTGATTCATAGTAGGGTTAATTCATGTTAGGGTTAATTCATGTTAGGGTTAATTCATAGTAGGGTTGATTCATGAATCAACCCTACCCCGACGTCGGGGGGGAGAGCGAATCTAAGCATAGGCGGTTAAAATTCCTCTTAGCTTATTCCCTATCTGAACAACAAAATTAATAAATAGAGACGTACCATAGATAATACGTCTCGACGCTCTCAAAGTTTTACAGTTCTTTTAACTTCGATCGCAATTCCTCTAATTCCGCATCCACTGCCGAATCCCTGACGGTGGTTGCTTGGGGTAAAGTGGGTTGACTAGAAGTTGTGCTGGGGGGTAATGCTCCGCCAGACATTTGTGCTTTCAGCATTGCTAATTCATCATCCACATCGCTACCCGCTTCTAGTCTAGCGAATTCCTGTTCGATGCCGACACCAGCGATTTCAGCGTAAGCTTGACTACTGGCTTCTGACTCGATAACTTTTGCTTCCATGCGCTCAAAAGCAGCCATGGAACTACTGGTATTGATACTGCCGAGGGTTTTTTGGATTTCTTCGTTAGCTTTTGCGGCTCTGGAGCGAGCTACTAACATATTTTTCTTGGTTTTTGCCTCAGAAATCTTACTTTCGAGCGCAATCAAGTTTTTTCTCAGACTATCCACCTGTACCGTTTGCTGATCCAGTTGATTTTTGAGAATGGCGGCGGTTTCCGTGCAATCTTTCTTGCGTTTAAGAGCTTCCCTGGCGAGATTTTCATCCCCTTTAGCAAGGGCTAATTTCGCCCTTTGTTCCCATTTATTGGCTTCTGACTGGTCTTTGCTGTATTTTTGTTCCGTTTGTCGTTGTTCGGCGATCGCTCTAGCAACCGCTTGACGTACCTGTACTAGATCCTCTTGCATCTCACTGACAGCTTGCTCCAGCATTTTTTCTGGATCTTCAGCCTTGCTCACCATATCATTGAGGTTAGCTCGGACAACTCGGCTAAGGCGATCGAATAAACCCATGACGCTCTTGTTCCTCTCGGTGTGTACTAAATCAGTTAACTGTTCTTAAAATTTCCTATCTTGCCTAACGGCTCATTCTCTAATTTGACACTCTCCGCCCTAAAAGTGCGGAGATTCTTGGGCTGAATCCGGCCTCTACTAACTAAGTTAGCTTTGGACTTACAGTTTCATATCTAGTCCGACTACACCTATAAGGCAAGCACTCTTAAAGACTACTCCCCAAGCGTAAATTTCTGTGTGTCCCACAGTATTTAATTGTTTGGCGTTCTGACAGTTTGGACTTAATTAAACACCATTGACTGTTAGAAATTTTCAGATCACGGAGTAGGACGTTTAACCTGTTTGCTCACGTTCTCACGGTCGGAACCACCTGTGGGTATTTTAGCACAAGGCCATCCTAAAAGGACGGGGTTTTCAACCCAAATTTCTGATCAACCACAGAAGCAATCAGCAGTCAGTATTCATGAGTCAGATGTGAGTTTTCAGTTCACTGATTACTGTTTACTGTTCACTGTTCACTGAAAATACACCCCACACCCCACATCACCCATCCAAGTTTTCTTGTTTTAACTTGAGTAATTCCGCTTCAATTTGTTTTTGTCCCTCTAAATCTTGGAATTGTCGCTCTAAGGGGTCTTTATGCTGGATTAAATCGGCTTGGGATTCGGCTTCTAGGACTTTTGCTTCTAATTTCTCGAAAATAGTTCCCATCTGACTGCTGTTCAAACTGCCCATGATTTCTTGGGCTTTTTGACTGGCGCTCGCTGATCGCAATCTGGCCACATAAAGGCTTTTTTGTGCTTTCATCTCAGCATATTTGCCTTCAATTGTCAAGAGTTCTTTCTTTAATTTTTGTATAATAGCCGTTTGTTGTTGCAGGGAGGTTTCTAGGGGGGCGATCTGACTTTGATAGGTTTGCCATTGGCTGAGAGCTTGGCGGGCGAGTTCCTCGTTACCGTGATTTAGGGCTAATTGGGCGCGTTCGTGCCAAGTTTGGGCTGCTTTTTCCTGTTGTTGTCGTTGGCGCTCGGTACGTTTCTGGGTAGCGACGGCTGCCGCCAGGGCTTGTCGCATTTGTATCAATTCCCCTTCCATCTCCAAGATCGCCTTTTCCAGCAGTTTTTCTGGATCTTGATTTTCCTGAATCAGACTATTGACTTGGGCGCGAATTGCTTGGCCCATGCGATCAAACAAACCCATTGCCGTCCTCCCGATACCAACCCTAATAGTTTACCGAAGTGCCGCTCCTATCAATAATGATAGAACTAGGGACGGGGGACTGGGAGGGATTGGCTGTTTCTGAAGGTGGCGGACTACTGGGAGAAGGGGCTACTTGTAATTCTGGCGGTAACTGTTTCATTAACTCCGTGGCATCCTGTCGGTTTTGATTAGCCAGACGACGGGCTTTTTCCCGTTGAAAAAAGGGTAAATTAGCGGGTGATTCTTCTCTTTGGCGCAATTCCTCTAACATTCGTTCGTTAATGATCGCGGTCGAGGGGGCAGGGGTGACTTGGGGCGGTGGTGGCGGTGGTGCAGAAACTAGGGAAGATACGGGCGGGGTGCTGGGGTCCGGGGGGGCGACGGGTAAAGATTGCTTGAGCTTACTGACGGGTAATTGATGGGCCGGCATTGGGGACGGTGGCGGATTCGGGGGTAAGAGGGCATTAGTCAGATTTCTAGCGGTGGGGGGACTCTGAACCACTGGTGGGGCGGTAATATTAGTTATCGGGCTAGTTTTAACGGGAGGAGCGGGAATATTAGCGATCGGACTGGTTTGAGGAGTTTTCTGCACTGGACGAGCGATCGCTATCAATCGATCGAGGTGGCGGGAGTTATTTTTGCGCTGCCCCAGCAGGGAATTCTCAGCTTTCCTCGGGGTGGGGGGGGTGGTGGTTAACCATTGATTGAGACTGAGGAGAATATTAGCAATTAAAAAGATCGCCATTGCCCCGATACCCCAAGGGGTAAAAAAGACATCTTTAGCTGGGGGATAGACGTTAATAATAGCGGCTTCCAGGTGTTCTGGTTCCTGAGCGGGATCAATGGCTGAACTGGGTTGATGGACGATCGAGAGAGGGGAATCTTGGGGGGATGGGGATTGATCGGATTTCATGGCGGATATCTAGGGCAAGGATATTAAAGGTTATGCTGAAAAGTTAGCAGGTTTTTTCGTCCCAGTGTAGCGTGGTATCCCCTAGATTTTCCAGATGTCTTTACATTCTCTTGCCAAAATTTTGGCGACTATTACTCAACAGGCGGGTTGGGAAGAATATCGCCACTATGATCAAGTGCTGCAATTATGGCCAAAAATTATTAATCCCCGTCTGCTCGAGCAAACCCGGCCTTTTTCCCTCAATCGCGGGGTTTTATCGGTGGCTACCAGTAGCGCTGCTTTAGCACAGGAATTGTCTTTACAACGCTATAGCTTATTAAAACGGCTTAATAGTCAGTTAGAGACTCCCTTGAGCGATATCCGCTTTTCTGCTGCCCGTTGGCAGCAAGATAGTCAGTTAATTCCGCTAGAAGCGATCGCACCTAATTCCCTCAGAGATCATCCTAGTTATGTTGTCCCAGAAAAACCGCCAGAAAATCCCCAGCAACCGGACGGTTTAGAGAGTTGGAGCCAGAAAATAGTTCATAGAACCCGATCTTGGCCGATTTGTCCTCGTTGTCAGTCTCCCAGTCCCTCCGGAGAGCTTGAGCGTTGGCAATGTTGTGCTTTTTGTTTTGCCCAGTCGGGCGGAGTAAAAGATTAAATTTTTTTATAGTCTTGTGGAAAGAGTGGTTTTGAGTCAGGAATCGATTTGCCGATCTTTTCTGTCTTAATTGAACCTGTATTTATCAATTCTGTCTAGTTAAGGCTTGATCCCCGTTCTGTTATTGCTGATACTAGACCCAATAACATCGGACACAACTGAGTTAAACTCTTCAGTTTTGAGACAGTGCTGCTTTTTGCAAAGTAACTATTAAAAGATTCTAAAAATAAAATTTTTTTTGGGGATCACTAGAAACTATATGGCATATCAGTTCTAGCTATGCTAGTCAGGAAAATACCCTTGGCACAGGGTAGGACAATATTACACAGAGCAAAAAGAGAGTCATCCCTTGAGTTCCTTATAATCATCTTCCTTTTAAAGCCAACCCATGCAAGCCGCAAACTTTCTTACTTCTTCCTGTCGATACTGCCGATACTATCAAACCCAAGGTCGGCGCGGTGGCACTTGTCAACAACTAGATGTTCCCGTCGAAGCTCATTGGAAAGCCTGCGCTCTAGCGATGCCTCCTTTTAGTACTGAATGGCAACAACTCAATCGGGTGGTTAGTTTAGAACAGTCTCTAGAATTAACCTGTACAGTGTCGCCAACTCCCGTGGTGGTTTCCCCTAGTCGTCATGCTCCCCGACAACCGATCGCGGTTTAGAAGATCTGGGGCCTAAACAGGAGCAAAAAATTGGCGTTGCCCATTTAAAATATGAATTCACCCTCCCACATCTTTTAGGGCGCTATTTTTGAGATAATAGATGAGTTAATTGCCAAGATAAAGCTGGGAAAAGCAGAATTGCTGTAGAAAGTATTCAGGAGACGGTATTCAGGAGTTGAGAGTTGGGGTTTTAGGGTTTTGGGGTATTAGTTGAAATTCCCCTATCTCCCCACTCCCCTATCTCCCCACTCCCCTATCTCCCCACGCCCCGCACCCCGTACCCCGTACCCCGTACCCCACACCCCACACCCCACTTCCCGATAATTAATGTCGCCAGAATGCCCCCGATGACTTCTAATCATCCCCTGAAAATTGGTATAGTTGGGACAGGGTTCGCCGCTCAACGTCGCGCTGAAAGCTGGCAAGCGGATGATCGCGCCAGGCTTCTGTATGTTAGCGGTAATAGTGCCGAATCGATCGCTAATTTCTCGCAAAAATACCAAATTTCTGCCCTAGATTCGGCACTAAGCCTTGCCAGCCATCCCGATCTCGATCTGATTGTCATTGCCAACGTTAATCAGGCCCATGCCTCGATCGCCCGTACGGCCTTAAAATCAGGTAAGCACGTTATCGTCGAGTATCCCCTGGCTTTCCACCCAGCGGCGGCAGCAGAATTAATCACCCTAGCCGAAACCGAGAAGAAATTACTGCACGTCGAACATATTGAACTTTTGGGGGGACTGCATCAAACCCAACAGCAGTATTTAGCCACCCTCGGCAATATCCATCTAGCCCGTTATACCACGATCGTCCCAGGCAGACCGGCACCCCGGCGCTGGACATTTCATCGGGATTTATTCGGGTTTCCTTTGATTGCGGCCCTTTCTCGTATCCATCGCTTTACTAATTTATTTGGGGAAGTGGAGTCCGTATCCTGTCATTGTCGTTATTGGAATGCCCCAGAATCCGATTATTTTCTGGCCTGTTTGTGTGAGGCGCAGTTATTATTTAAAAATGGCCTAATTGCCGAAGTTACCTACGGCAAAGGCGAAGTTTTTTGGCAAAGTGAGCGAACTTTCACTATTCATGGTGAGGGGGGCAGCTTAATTTTTGAAGGGGAAACAGGGCAGTTAATTAATAGTGAAGGTAGCCAAGCTTTAGAAGTGGAAACCCGTCGCGGTCTTTTTGCCAAAGATACCGCCATGGTGCTAGATTATCTGTTCGATCGGGTTCCTCTCTATGTTACTCCCCAAGCCAGTCTTTATGCCCTAGAAGTGGCTTATGCTGCCTATCAATCTTCTTTGTCGGGAAAAACAGTTTTTCTCGGGGCCAATTAAACCGACTTAGACTTTTTGAATTAACTTTCTGCCTAGTAAACCCTGGGGACGAACTAACAACATAATAAAGAGAATAGCAAAAGCTATCGCCTCTCGATAACCAGAATATTCTGCGGGAACAAAAGCTTCGGCAATACCCAATAATAAACCACCGATGACCGCTCCGGGGATACTTCCCAATCCCCCTAAAACGATCACTCCTAAACCTTTTAATCCGAAAGCAATACCGAAATAGGGACCGGCGATACTAACACTAGAACCGACTAAAGTTCCTGCTAAACCTGCCAAGGCACCACTAATAAAAAAGGTAATCACGATAAATTTTTCGGGATTGATCCCCAACAAACTGGCAGTGGTGACATCTTCAGCTACCGCTTGTAAAGCTTTGCCCATTTTGGTAAAATTAACCCAATAAGTCAGTAAAGCTACCATCACTGCTGAAACCAGAAAAATAATAATCTGAATTGTGCGAATTGCCACGGGGCGATCGGCTGTACCAAAATTAATTGCGGGGGGAAGATTGCCATAAATCCCATCGGGAAAAGTATAAATTTCTGCCCCGACTAAGTATTGAATAACATTGACAATCACCACGGCTGCCCCTAGGCTAGAAACCAAAGTTAAGAGAGAATCGGAACCCCGTACCCGGAGGGGTTTGAAGGCTAATCTTTCCAGAAGAACCGAGGTGAAACCTGAAAGGATACAGCCTAGCAAGAGTGCTAAAAAAAAGGGTAAAGAAAAGGGTAATTTGGCATTAG
The DNA here is from genome assembly GCF_027531715.1 of Microcystis sp. LE19-8.1F. Taxonomy (NCBI): domain Bacteria; kingdom Bacillati; phylum Cyanobacteriota; class Cyanophyceae; order Chroococcales; family Microcystaceae; genus Microcystis; species Microcystis sp. LE19-8.1F. The sequence goes on from NZ_JAPZSO010000067.1 coordinate 32,492, forward strand.
CTAATAAACCATTAAACCCGAAAACTCCCCCCGCTAGAGCGTAGGTAAAATAGGCACCGAGGGTAAAAATTGCGCCATGGGCAAAATTGATAATTCCTAGAATGGAAAAAATCAAAGTGTAACCGAGGGCAAAAATAGCATAGACACTACCGATCGATAAACCGTTTAAAACCTGTTGAAAAATCGTTACTAGATCCATTGTCAGGGTTGGCTAGGGTAACTTTTGATTATAACCGACAGTCGCCACCACATCCGGTAAAGGACGCTGCAGTTTATATAACCAGAATAAACCGAAAAGACCGACAGCGATCGCTACTAAACTAATTATTTGCGCCATTTTCAAAGGACCAAACATTAAACTATCGGTGCGTAGTCCCTCGATCCAGAATCTACCTAGACTGTAGGCGATAAAATAGACTAGGGTAAGGGTGCCAATTTTTAATTTACTAGGGTGTTTTAAACCCCAGAAAAATAGATAGATGAGTAGGGCAAAAACTGCCAGATTCCAGAGAGATTCGTAGAGAAAGGTGGGGTGAAAATAATCGACGGTGATATATTCTAAAGGACGACTAGCCGGAGGAATAAACAACCGCCAAGGTAAATTAGTCGGACGGCCAAAAGCTTCCGAATTAAAAAAGTTACCCCAACGTCCGATCGCTTGACCGAGAATGACGGAAGGGGCTACCAGATCGAGTAATTGCCAAAGAGAAACCCGATTAATGCGAGCAAAGATTAGGGCTGCCAGCAAACCCCCGATAATTGCCCCGTGAATAGCGATACCTCCCTTCCAAATGGCGATAATATCGGCAGGATTTTGCGCGTATTCTTGCCACTGAAAGAGAACATAGTACAGACGGGCTGCAGGTATAGCCCCCACTACTAACCAAATGGCCAAATCAGCGATTAAATCGGGATTGATCGCTCTTTTTTGGGCTAGGTACTGGGAGAGGGTGACACCCAATAATACCGCCATAGCAATCAGAAATCCATACCAGCGCACCGAAATCGGTCCGATCTCCCAGAGGACGGGGCCGGGAGACTGAAAGACAAAACCTAAGAGCATAAAATTATTAAGAATAAAAAATTTTATCTTTCCTATAGTATCTTATGCTATGATGGAATACGGTGACATATTTGCGGATGTGGCGGAATTGGTAGACGCGCTAGATTTAGGTTCTAGTGTCTTTGATGTGTGGGTTCGAGTCCCTCCATCCGCATTAACCCTGGGGTCGATGAAGTGTAACCTAATTTGGTATTGACGACCGACGACCCAAAAGGAAAACTTGTTAATTTCCATTTTTGAGACTCCGGTTCAGATTTATTTTTTCAACTGACTTCTTACCCAATTCCGAAATGCTTTGACTAACTCTAGGTAATCCAATGTTTCAGCTTGTTGTAAAAATATAGCAATTTCTAAGATGGGTAAATTAGGAAAAAATCGACTGGTTGGGGAAGTTATATAAGTGCCATTTTGTAATTGTTGGATGACCAGAGATTCCCCATTATAAACCCAAACCTCTGCCACGCCTAGATCTGCATAAACCTGAAGGCGATTTTGAGAACTGCTGGTGACATCAATTTCTATGACTAAATCCGGTGCTGGGTCTTCATTTAAGTCCAGTCGCTTTTTCCCCCGAACCGCCTCAATATTATCAATGTAAAAACATTCATCTGGTTCTGCACCACTTAATTGAGGGCGTTTAAAGGTGGTAGAACCGAGGGGATAAATCGGGACTGTTGATTCTTCCGCTAGGGTTTCGACAAAGCGACCGATGAGTGTTTTACTAAATTCGTGTCCGGTCGAAGGAGCCATGATTTCTAAATTGCCACGATTGTAGGTCAGCCGGAGACGGCGATCGCTCATTTCTTCCAGCAGCGTTTCGTAGGTTTTCCAGCTAATCCCGGACAGGTGAATTATTTCAGCCGGTGGTGCGAACAGTGTTAAAGTCATAGATTCAAGCAAAAATCCCCTGCTTCCATAATAATCAAAGGGTGAGCATTGCCCACCCTTGCTAATTAAGCGGTTACTACCTGGGAAGCTAACCGTTTAAAGGTCAATCTTTCATCGGCCACATCGACAAAAATCGTGTCTCCCCCTTTGAATTCGCCGCGCAGAATTGCCTTAGCGATCGGAGTTTCCACATATCTCTGTACTGCCCGTTTTAAGGGTCGCGCACCGTACACTGGATCGTAACCAATTTCTGCTAGATAATCGAGGGCAATATCGGCAAATTTCAGGGCTAATTTTTGTTCCATCAAGCGGTCGCTGAGATTGGCTACCTGTAGTTTGACAATCGATCGCAGTTGCGCTTTTTGTAAACTATGGAAAATGATCGTTTCATCGATACGATTGAGGAATTCGGGACGGAAACTATTCCGCATTGCTTCCATCACCCGCGCCTGCATTTCCTCGTAACGAGACTCATCACCAGCCACGTCTAAAATGTATTGAGAACCGATATTACTGGTCATAATAATGATGGTATTTTTGAAATCAACCAGATGACCTTGAGAGTCGGTTAAGCGCCCATCGTCAAGGATTTGTAACATAACGTTAAAAACGTCGGGATGGGCTTTTTCAATCTCATCAAAGAGGATGACAGAGTAGGGACGACGCCGGATTGCCTCGGTTAATTGTCCCCCTTCATCGTAGCCGACGTATCCCGGAGGCGCGCCCATGAGACGGGAAACGCTGTGTTTTTCCATGTATTCCGACATATCGATGCGAACTAGGGACTCTTCCGTGTCAAAGAGATTGCGCGCTAAAGCTTTCGCCAATTCTGTCTTACCAACACCCGTCGGACCGAGGAAAATAAAGCTGGCCGTGGGACGGTTGGGATCCGATAAACCGGCGCGGGAACGTTGAATCGCTTCGGACACGGCTGTGACCGCTTCTTCTTGACCGATGACACTTTCGTGTAATTCCTCTTCGAGATTGAGGAGTTTTTCTTTTTCCGATTCGATTAATTTATTGAGAGGAATTCCCGTCCATTTCGAGATAATTTCGGCGATATCCGATTCGAGAACTTCTTCCCTTAATAAACTTTTACCGGTGGTTTGTTTGTCGGCCAATTGAGTTTCTAGGGCGGAAATTTGCCGCTGCAGATCGGTTAATTTTCCGAACTTTAATTCTGCGGCGCGATTATAATCATAATCTCGTTCGGCCTGTTGAATTTCCAGATTAACTTGTTCGATCGCTTCTTTAACCCCACGAACTTTATCGATAATCTCTTTTTCCCCTTGCCATTGGGCATTTAATCCCGATTGTTCTTCCTTGAGGTTAGCCAGTTCTTTTTCTAACTTTTCTAACCGTTCCCGCGAAGCTGGATCGTATTCCCGTTGTAGGGAAAGTTTTTCCATTTCTAATTGGAGAATTTTGCGATCAATTTCATCGAGTTCTTCCGGTTTAGAGGTGATTTCCATCTTCAATTTGGCCGCCGCTTCATCAACTAAATCAATGGCCTTATCGGGCAAAAAGCGATCGCTAATATAACGATTAGAAAGCAGTGCCGCCGCTACTAAAGCATTATCGGCAATTTTTACCCCATGATGCACCTCATAACGTTCTTTAAGACCGCGAAGAATCGAAATAGTATCGACCACATTTGGTTCATCTACTAAAACCTCTTGAAAACGTCTTTCTAACGCCGCATCTTTTTCGATATATTTGCGGTATTCATCGAGGGTAGTGGCCCCAATACAACGCAATTCACCCCGGGCTAACATTGGTTTTAATAAATTGCCCGCATCCATTGCCCCTTGAGTGGCTCCCGCACCGACAACGGTATGAATTTCGTCAATAAACATGATGATATTGCCTTGGGAATCGGTGACTTCTTTGAGGACAGCTTTTAATCTTTCCTCAAATTCCCCGCGATATTTTGCTCCCGCAATTAAGCCCCCTAAATCGAGAGAAATGAGAGTCCGGTCTAACAGAGATTCTGGCACATCTCGGTTAATAATCCGCTGGGCTAATCCTTCGACAATGGCCGTTTTTCCTACTCCCGGTTCCCCGATTAAAACTGGGTTATTTTTAGTCCGACGCGAGAGGATCTGAATCGTGCGACGGATTTCGTCATCCCGTCCAATTACGGGGTCTAATTTACCTTCCCGGGCCAATTGGGTCAGATCCCGTCCGTATTTTTCTAGGGCCTCGTATTTGCCTTCTGGATTCTGATCGGTCACTTTTTGACTACCTCTAACTTGTTGAATAATTTCCTTGAGTTTGCTTTCGGTAAGTCCGAATTCTTGAAAAATATTTTTACCGAAGCGATCATCTTTAGCATAACCTAAAATCAAATGCTCGATCGAGATAAAGTCATCTCCAAATTCTCGGCGATAATTTTCCGCTCGATCGAGTAAACTATCTAAACTACGACCTAAATAAATCGAGTCGCCGGGGTTAGAGATTTTTGGTTGACGACGGATAAAGTCATCGGTTCGATCCCGCAAACGGGCTAGACTAATATTAGCTTTACTAAAGACACTGCCCGCTAATCCCTCCTGTTCGAGAAGGGCTTTCATTAGATGTTCGCTTTCGATTTGTTGCTGGCTGTTCTGTTTGGCAATGTCCGGCGTTTTGACAATTGCCTCCCAAGCTTTTTCTGTAAATTGTTGTGGATTGGTTGGCTGCATTTTCTATAAGAGATTACTTTTATACCCTAGAGATTATTCTAGATTGACCGGTTTGTCGGCTCCTAGGGGCTTACCGTACCTAGTTCAGGGGGATTTCCCCTTAATGTGCGATTTAAGCGGCTAAAGTTTCAAGTTTATAAGCTGTCAGGGATTTAAACTGCGTCTTGGAAATTTTAGTACAAATGCTCGGATTCTCAACCAAGCTAAAATCTTAATTATTAAAGATGTCCAGTGATTACTGATTACTGATGACTGTTTACTGATGACTGATTACTGATTACTGTTCGGGTGCATCCCACATTTGCAGAAATACCGACAATCAGCAATTATCAGTGACTCTTAAATTAGTACAAAAATATGAACAATTGCGTGTAAGCATCTCACAGTTAAGCTAATGCGCTCCGGGGTTTGGGGGCGGCACTTCGACAAGGCTCAGTGGCCCCGCCACGCCTCCAACGGGGGGTTTGGGTAGGGTTGATTCATGAATCAACCCTACCATGAATTAACCCTACCATGAATTAACCCTACTATGAATCAACCTACTATGAATCAACCTACTATGAATCAACCCTAGGGGTTTGGGGGGTTCTACCCCCCAAAGGCTTGGATTGAGTGATAAAACCGAAAGTAACGCCCAATTTTAGGAGAAAGTTTCCCCTGAAAAATCCCAAATTAGTAGATTTACAAAAATGAGATGCACCCCTACTGTTCACTGATTAAAGCCCACCCGAAAATACTATCTAAGCGATTAAAGATTTAACTTTACTAATGATACCAACTGGGTCAATACCTTGGTGGGGAAATTGTTCCCATAAACCGCCACAACCTTCATGGTGAGTACCGATATAGGCGTATTTAGGAGTTAAACCGCGTTCGAGTAACCAAGAACCATAACGGCTACCTAAACCCGTGCGACGGTTAAATGCTTCTACCACTAAAACAAAGGGAGAATTACCAACTTTAGCGATAATTTCTTCATCCACTACATTGAGAGTCGGTTTATTAATTAAACCCACGTCAATACCTTCTTGTTTTAGACGTTCCACTGCATCTAAAGCGCGGTATAAACCATCGCCAAAGCTGATGATATAACCGGCAGTCCCTTCTCGAATTACTTCATCTTTTCCGGGGACAAAGGTGTAACCATCGCCAAAGAAATTATTACCGTTAGTATCAAGAATATTGGGAGTTTTAGAACGAGTCGAGAAGATAAAACGTAAACCGGGTTGATGGAAAGTTGCCTCGACACAAGCGGTCATTTGTGCCGCATCGGCTGGGAAATAAAGACGGGTTTCGTAACCGTCATCGAGTCCATTATCGGCAAAGAAATTATTCAAACCAAAGTGACAGGTATTATCCGCCATGTCATCGATACCGGAATGGGAAAAATGACATAAAAGATTAGAATAATTCAAGCGGGCCATGGTGATTTCAGAAATACACATTTCTAGAAAAGCGGCAAAGGTGGCGAAAATTCCCTGTTTACCTTTTTCCATACCAAAACCAGCGGCTGCCGAAAGATTGCCCCGTTCCATAATACCGGAAGGAATAAACACTTCGGGATGTTTATCGTGGATAATTTTCAGACCGCAGGAACCCTCTAAATCGCTATCTACTACTAATACCTTAGCCTTGCGTTCTTCTTCGCTCATTTTGCCTAAAAGACTGACTACCGCTTCGCCGAAAACGTTGCGGTTAGAACCCCATTTATCCCCAGAACCGAGGAATTTATAGTCATTAGAAGGCTTCTTAATACTGTTGAGATATTCCACGGCGGCACTGTGTCCTTTTGCCTCTAAATATTTCAAAGCCAAGGGAACAGAAATCACATCATGGCCGTGGTTAGAACCTTCTAAACCTTCAATTCCAGGACACATGGGACGTTTATTAATAATTGCAATCGGGCCAGGAGTATTAATTGCTTCACAGATATTGCGATACAAACTATCGATATCTTCCCCATCTCCCACTAACACTTTTACGCCATGGCCAGTGAGAGTTTTAGCCACATCATAACCGGGTAAATATTTGGAAGGATTACCTGCAATCGTCACATCATTATCATCAATAATCAGCTTAACATTGATGTGTTGAGCCACGGCTAAACGGGCAGCTTCCGCGTCATTGCCTTCCTGTTGAGAACCATCGGAACCTAAACAAAAAACGGTTTTTCCGGGGTTAGCTAAAGCGACACCGTTAACGTAGGGCCACATATGTCCTAAACGGCCAGAACTAAATTTTACGCCGGGGGTTAATCCTAATTCCGGGTGTCCGGGGAGTTTAGAATTGGCCTCGCGGTAGTGCATTAATTGTTCTGGGGGTAAAGAACCTTCTAACGCAGACATGAGATATTGAGTACCGACGCGGTGTCCCGCTTCATCGAAGAAAATTGGTACAAATTGACTAGGTTGACTGCGGAAAAGAGCATCGAGAATCACCACTTCCGGGACGGTATCGTAGGGGCCGCCGGTGTGACCACCCACACCCCGGGCCGCACCCGTGGCAGTAAAAAAGATGATAGCATCGCGACACAGTTGGATATTGGCTTTTAGGGCGCTTCTTTGGTCGTCGGTGAGGGTGGGGTTACTGGGGTCGAGACTGATGGGTTTATAGGCACTCAAATCGATGGGAAAGGCTGTCATCGTAGATTTTCCTTACTGTAGAGAAATAACTATAGTCAGGGAAATCATAGCCTAGAATGTCACCCGATCGATTGATTGAATAATTTCTTATCATAGATGCCCCAAACAAAAAACGAGTGCCTAAACCCTAATAACCCACATTCCGCACCCTCAACTGTCACATAAGCTGTCCCGCTCCAGAGGCTTGAGTAAAAATACTTAGAGAGTGAGGCTTTTTTGGGTACCCGCAAGGGGGTATTGAGAGCCCTAATTAGGAGAAAATAGGAATTGTTTGACCCCTCTCGCGGCGGGCGTTGTTGTGCCATGACTCAATCAACAGAAATTGAAGTTCAGAATCTAGACCATCTAGGATTGGTAGCCGGAATTATAGATGAAATAGGAGGAGACAGGGGGGAAATCTTTACCTAATCAGATTTTCACCTGGCGGCATATAATTGATTGTCATAAAAGATGATAAAATCCTCAAAAGTAGTAACTTTTTCTGGCAATTTGCCCTGTAATCAAAACGAACAAAAGAGAGAATTTACTTCTCTCTTCTGCTCATGAAAATTATGCCAATTTTTAGATAACCGAGGGGAAGTTATTCTATTTGTAATTGGCTCTCGTGTCTTTAACCGCCGCCCAAAAAAATAGGGCTGTTAGTGGCACACTTGCCGCTAGAATTAAGCCAGTGGTGGTATTGCCTAAATCTGGTTCTCCTGAACTAATTTCAAAGACACAACCCACACCAGCGATCGCTGCAATACAGGATAATAACAATAAAACGCCGCTTTTTGGGGTCATCTTCACTCCTCGCCTCAATTAACTAATGCCTTTATTTTGACACTTTCTCGACGGGTTTCACCGCTTGCACGGAAAAACCGTGTTTTTTTAATTCTTCATTGAGTGCCAAATCGTTATCTACTCTATCCACGAACATGACACCATTAAGATGATCCATTTCGTGTTGAATTACCCGCGCTAGTAAACCGTTAGCTTGCAGTTTTCGCGGTTTGCCCTGTTCATCTTTATAACTCACTTCGATCGATTGGGGACGGATGACATCTAAAAACACATCGGGAATACTCAAACAACCCTCCTCCGCTTTGCACAATTCCCGACTATAACCGATAATTTGGGGATTAATCAGAATTAGTGGCGTATTTTCGGGTTTATCAGGTTCACAATCGATGACAATCAATTGTTTATTGACTGCCACTTGCGGGGCTGCTAACCCGATACCATTGGAACTATACATAGTTTGCAGCATTTCTCTGGCTAATTGGCGGATGCTGTCATCGACTTTAGCAATCCGCTTGGCCGGTTGACGCAGGACTCGATCGCCGAGATAATGCAGTTCTAAAGGGGGTTTTTCTAATTTGCGTTTTTCTACGGTAATAGTGGCGCTCATAAACTTAATTATCGATGGGATGCACAATTTTGATCTTAGTCACTGGCTCTGGGGCATTTCTCAGGAAAAGGGAGAAAAAAGCCGAGACTCTTCATAAAATTTTACACCGATCACAGACAGTTCGTCCATATCAGGGGGAGGGAAGTGGGAAGTGGGAAGCTTTTTCAGTTATCAGTAAGCAGTAATCAGTAATCAGTGGGGGAGTGGGGAGATTTTTCAGTTATCAGTAAGCAGTAAACAGTAATCAATGAACTAAAAACTCAAATCTGAGCACTGGTAACTGATAACTGATAACTGATTCAAGGCTGATGGCTGTAAGATTACTTATTAAGTACCTAAGCAAAATTAATTACACATATCTAACTACCTCTTGCCTTGTGCCTGTTGCCTTTCCTAACCAGGAAATTAATTTTGCACAGCTACTTATTAGTAATTGGCATTCCTAACCATTGGCTTAATTCCGCCGCTAACCATTCAATTTCGGGTTTACTCAGATAGGCTTTTGTCTGACTGCTAATAGTATATTCTTTAGTCCCTGCCCAAATAGTTAAAGCCATCGGTACATAAACTCGATCGCCATCGTCATCTTTGGTATGATAACTATCAGCTTTCACCAGTTTATTAATATGTTCCCGTGCCATTTTCTTTTTACCCGGAAGTGTCAAACCCCAAATTCGCTGATAGGCAACAATTTCTTCCCTATCAATAGTGATAATTTCCTCCCCTTTGAGACAATAAATAATCCCGCCAAGCATTCCTAAACCCACAAACCAAAAAGGCAAGGAAAAGAGCAGAAAAAACCAACTCATCCACAGAGGAATAGAAATGGCTCCTCCTGTCCATACTAATAAAAAAGCGTTCCAAGCAATGGCAAAGGTTCCGGGAAAAATTAATTTAGGGGTAAAACCTTCGGGGGGTAAAAATATTTTAATTTTCTCCTCTTTTTTTTGCAATTGTACCCGACTCCCGGAGGGTTTTTCAAGGTTTGAGGAAGTTAATTGCATTTCGTGGAGAGTATTTAAAGCTTGATTTGCCGCCTGTGCTGAAATAAACCTTTTTTCGAGACTAGGTTCGATTAGCTGCCCTAACCAATGAACAAAAGCAGGGCTTAAATTAGCTAAATTATTTAATTGAATTTTGCCATCTTTCTGCGGTAAATCGGCGGGATGAATGCCTGTAGCTAGATAGATTAAAGTGGCTCCTAAACTGTATAAATCAGAAGCGGCAACGGTGCGACCACCGAATTGTTCGGGGGGCATATAACCGTAGGTTCCGACAATAGTTAAAGTGGCCTGTTCCTGTTGGGCAACAGTCTGGACAGAACCAAAATCAATTAAATAAACATTGCCGATACTATGGCCCGAGCGATCTTTTAATAAAATATTACTAGGTTTCAAATCCCGGTGGATAATTGGCGGGTTAAGTCCATGGAGATAAATTAAAATACCTAGGATATATTTAGCTAATTCTTGCAGGTCTGCTTCACTAAATTTGCGACCAGTTTCTATCTGTTCCTTGAGAGATTTAGCCTCGATATAACTCTGAACAAGGGCAAAACCTTGATAGGTATCGGTGCGAACTTCAAAATAGTCGATATATTCAGGAATCGAGCGACAATCTAGATGTTTAAGAGTTTCGGCTTCCCGTTCAAAAAGTTTTAAATCTGTCCATTCAAAATCGGGACTGAAGATTAATAATTTGACGACAACAGTAGCGCCCGTTTTTAGATCTTGGGCGAGAAAAGTGCGTCTTCCGGTTTGTTTACCTAACTGACTTTGAATTTGGTATCGATCGCCTAAAATTTGCCCTGTCAGCATACAATATATTCCTAGGAGAATCCTACTTCTAGGCTAATCGAGAAATTTCCAAACCGCAAGCTAAGAAAACGGAAGTTTGACCGAATCATCAAAACTTTAGCATTTCCCCTGATAACTGCGGTGAAATTCAATTATATCGCCCGTTTTTCGCCAATTCCTGGACCAGGCTGAGGGAGGTATTTTTTCAGGTTAAAAGAGAAAATAGGCATCAGAAAAGAAAATTGACCTCTCTCCGTCTGGAAAACTTTAGTACAAATGCTCAGACTGTCAACTCCGGCATTCCCATGCAGTCTGAAGGGGTAATTTAGATAGTCAACAGCTTAGGGGACAAGGGAGCAGTCAGTTTAATTCTGATCGAGGTGGAGTTTCCTGATATAGTTTTAAAAGCAGTCGGTTCAAGACAAAAAGACATGGTTACTAGGGGCGAACAAGGGGTAGAAGTGAGGAAAAACGAGAGCTTTTCTCTGGCTTCCTATCTGGAGGAAAAGCGGTTAATTGTCGAGTCAGCTTTGGATAGCTCTTTAGTTATCGGCAATCCTGCCAAAATCTACGAGGCGATGCGCTATTCTCTCCTCGCCGGTGGCAAACGTCTGCGGCCGATTTTATGTCTGGCTACCTGTGAACTGATGGGCGGTTCCCTAGAGATGGCTTTACCCACCGCTTGCGCCCTAGAAATGATTCACACTATGTCATTAATTCATGACGATTTACCCGCCATGGATAACGATGATTACCGACGCGGGAAATTAACCAATCATAAGGTTTTTGGCGAAGATATCGCTATTTTAGCTGGGGATGGTCTCCTGGCCTACGCTTTCGAGTATGTGGCTACCCAGACTCGTAATGTACCTCCTGTACAGATTTTAGAGGTAATTGCCCGTTTAGGTCGCACTGTCGGGGCAGCGGGTTTGGTGGGAGGTCAGGTTTTAGACTTGGAATCCGAAGGAAAACCCGATATTTCGGCGGAAACTCTCGGTTTTATCCATACTCACAAAACGGGGGCCCTGTTGGAGACTTCTGTGGTGTCGGGGGCAGTTTTAGCGGGGGCAAAAGCGGAAGATATAGCTAAATTAGACCGTTACGCTCAAAATATTGGCTTGGCTTTCCAAATTATCGATGATGTTCTCGATATCACGGCGACAATGGAGGAATTGGGTAAAACCGCCGGTAAGGATCTACAGGCACAAAAAGCTACCTATCCCAGTCTCTGGGGGATAGAAGGGTCTCGCCAGCAAGCTCAACAGTTAATAGATAGTGCCATCAATGAATTGAGTGGCTACGATGAGGCCGCTGAACCTTTACGGGCCATCGCCGAGTATATTGTTAATCGTAAAAATTAAATTAAACGAATGAGATTATGCAGGACTTCGAGCAGGTGTTACACAATCAAATACTGCTAGTCTCTCTTTTAGCTTGTTTCACTGCCCAGGGACTAAAAGCGCTGATTGAGTTAATCCGCGATGGTAAGGTGAGTCTGCGCTATCTAGTCTCGTCGGGGGGAATGCCTAGCGCTCACTCGGCACTGGTGGGGGCCTTGGCTACTGGGGTAGGATTACAGATGGGTTGGTCTAGTGCCGAATTTGCCATCGCTGCGCTTTTTGCGGTTATTGTTATGTATGATGCGGCCGGAGTGCGTCAGGCAGCAGGAAAACAGGCCCGGATTCTCAATCAAATTATCGATGAAATGTTCCAGGAGGGCAAGGAATTTAACGAGGAACGTTTAAAGGAATTAATTGGTCATACTCCTTTTCAGGTGCTGGTCGGTTTAAGTTTGGGTATCGGTATCGCCATGGTGCTGCTCTGTCATTAATTGAGGTGTTTTCTGAGGTTTAGATAAACTAGATTTAATAACGGAAAATCCGGGGTAATTACTCATGTTAGAATCCCTAAAAATTGAAGGCTTTCGCGGTTTTCAAAATTTTGAGATGGCCAATCTTGGTCGAATTAATCTCTTAGTAGGTAAAAATAATAGCGGTAAAACTTCTATTTTAGAAGCAATTCAGTTTTTGTATGTCCAAAATAATCTGGATATATTTCTTGAAACTATTAGCTATAGAGGCGAGTTTAGTTGGTCAGAAAGTAATCGCACTAAAGTTTTTGAAATTTGTCATTTATTTCCTGGGCATGAAATCATCCCAAGTAAGGAAATTATTATCATTGCATCTAGGGAATCACATCAGGAAAGTGTTACTATTTCTGTTAAAAGTATTCCTATACAACTATCTCTATTTTCAGACAAAAATGATGATTTAAATAATGATAATATTTTCGACGATGAGGAATGGAATAAACTTCTTTTAAGTATTAGATGGAGTCAATCACAAAAACCTATTGAACTGGAACTTCTTGCCAACGGTACTCTTGCCAGAGATTCCATAAGAAGAATGGCTAGTTTAAGCAGAATTTCCCATAAAATAGGTATTGATAATAAAATTGAATTGAGGTTCTTAACACCATTTTCTCTAACAAGTTCTGATATGGCGGCACTTTTTGACAACATTGTTCTCTCTCCTTTAGAAGATTTAATTATTGAATCTTTGAAAATTATTGAGCCAAAAATTGAAAGAATAGCCAGTATTGGTTCTGGCAAGTATTCAACTGCAAATAACCTAGGTGTTAGAGGTGGGTTTTTAATCAAAATTAAAAATCATGATCAACCTATACCTATTGGCAGTTTAGGCGATGGATTTTGGCGAATGTTAGGATTAGTTTTAGCGATGGTTAATCTTGAAAATGGAATTTTATTAGTTGATGAAATTGATAGCGGATTGCACTTTACTGTCATGACTGATATGTGGAAAGTCGTCTGGGAAACCGCTAAAAAACTCAATATTCAGGTATTCGCCACCACTCACAGCCGGGATTGTTGGCAAAGTTTAGCCGAATTAATTACCGAAGAAAAAATTACCGATAACGAGATTACTATTCAAAGGATAGATAAGGAAAAAAGCCAATCTGTAATCTTTGATCCAGAAGAAATTGTTATTGCCGCTACAAGTAATCTTGAGGTGCGGTAACAATGCCTAAAATAGAGACAAAAAAGTTATTAGTGGAAGGTGCAGAGGAATTGAGAGTTATTCCCCAATTAATGGAAGCAAATGGAGTTACTTGGAATAGAGGGGAAGAGCCACTGAATATCATAAATTGTGATGGTGTTGAAAATTTACTAAAACCTAAATACATCTCTGCACAACTAAAAACTCCTAACGGACTAACTCATTTAGGAATTGTCATAGATGCAGACGAAGAACCTGATAATCGTTGGAAAAGTTTATATAATGCCTGTTTACCAAATATACCTAACTTACCTCAAAATTTACCAGCAGCGGGATTAATTATAACTCTAGAATCGGGGATAAAATTCGGTGTGTGGATGATGCCCGATAATCAATCTAGAGGAATGTTAGAGACTTTTTTAGCCTATTTAGTTCCCGATAATAATCTTTGGCAATATACACAAAACAAGGTGATAGAGGCAAAACAACAAGGGGCAACCTATAGGGATTATCATCTAGATAAGGCTAATATTCATACCTATTTAGCTTGGCAAGATCCGCCGGGGAAACAACTTCACGATGCAGTAAAACAAAGAATACTTAATCAATCCTATCCCCAATCAGCAAATTTTTTGAGATGGTTACAGGAGTTATACGAGATTTGATAGAAGTATGGATCGAAATGGGAATGACAGCCCCATAATATTTCTCTGTGCTTTGTTAGATAAAGCCTCTGTCAAAAAGACTTAAATTAATCGTGCCGCGGGGGTTTATTGGTCGCAGAAGCCGCCGGAGCGACCTTGGAGGTGGGGGGGATACCCTTGAGGGAAATGAGCGTATTCATCACCGTTTTTGCCACCGGAGCGGCAACAGTGGAGCCAAAAGTATTGGCCCCCTTGGGTTCATCCACCACCACCAAAACCACATAACGGGGCGATTCGATCGGTAAAATCGCCACAAAACTGGTAATTTTGGCGTTAGGTAGATAACCCCCCGTCGGACTAGCTTTTTGTGCGGTTCCCGTTTTGCCTCCGATGCGATAACCGGGGATTTGGGCCGCTACCCCCGTCCCCTTGCTGACGACGGTTTCCATCATTTCCACCACTTGCCGGGCTACGGTGGGAGAAAAGACTTTTTTGTTGGGATAATCGGGCTGCCAGTGCAAACGGCCGCGGTCGTCGGCTAATCCTTTGATCACATGGGGAGTTACCAAGGTGCCACCATTGGCCAGCGCACCGTGCAATTGTACTAATTTTAAAGGAGTCAGGGATAAACCTTGACCAAAGGAAGCGGTGGCCGATTCAATGGCATTATCCAGAAATTGTTGTTCGGGTTTGAGATATCCTGACACTTCCCCGGGTAAATCTACACCAACCTTTTGATTTATGTCCAATCCTAATAAACTTTTATAGAAATCAACTCGCCCCATTTTTTGGGCAATTTGCACCATGGCCACGTTACTAGAGGTTTGCAGGACTCGGGCCATATCTAGCGCCCCATAACCCTGTTTAGAGGCATTTTTAATCGTCCAGGGACCGACTTTAATTGCCCCCGGATCATTGACTAATGTACTAGCTTTAATTGCCCCTGCTTTCATGGCCAGGGCGATAATAATTGGTTTAAAAGTTGACCCCGGTTCGTACTGATCGGCTACGGCCCAATTTTTAAATAGAGCCACATTGGCTTTATAGTATTCATTAGGGTTAAAAGTTGGCTCACAAACTAGGGCTAAAAGAGAACCATCAAGGGAGTCCATAACGATGACGGCTCCCCGTTTAGCATTAAATTTTTTTAGCTGTTCTCGTAGGGCTGTGCGGGCGGCTCTTTGTAGTTTTAAATCGAGGGTTACTTCTAACTGTAATTCATCAAATTGAAAGATACCATGGGGAACAAAAATAGGTAAAATTCTCCCGTCTCCCATGCGTCTTGTATTGACAGAAAAAGGAGATCTTTCTAATAACTGACTGGAACCTCGTTCTAATCCTGCTTGGCCACGATGTTCTTTATCTACATAGCCAATCACGTCGGCTGCCACATCGTCTTGGGGATAATAACGAGCGTATTTTTCCTCTAATTCTACACCGTCAAGAGATAATTGTTTTAAGCCCCTAGCCACGGACTCGGTTAATTGATTGGCTAAACGAATTCCTGTTTCTTTTTCTTTAAATTTTTGAATGAGTTGATTAGTGGGAATATTTAATAAAGGAGCTAATTTATCAGCCACTTCTACTGGGGGAATAGCAAACAGTTTTGGGTGTACATAAAGAGTATAAATTAAGCGATCGGTCGCCAAAACATTACCATTACTATCGACGATCGCCCGCCGGGGAATATAGGGTCTAATACTGGTAGTTTGCTGTTGTCTGGCTCTTTTTTGTAATTCCTGTCCTTGTACTATTTGCAGTTGGTACAATCGCCAAGCTAAACCCAAAATACCCATGACTAAAACCAACCACACCGCCACCAATCGCCCGTTACTCACAGGCAAATTTTTTAACTGTTTTTGCCGTTTTTTGGCGGTTAAATAGGACTTTCTGTCCCGGATCCTGCCGGAGGGCGATCGAGTTTCTTTACCTCTAAATCTGGGTCTTTTTGTGTCAGTCATGAGCAGTATCTTTCAGTTATCAGTAAACAGTAATCAGTGATCAGTAATCAGTAATCAGTGATCAGTGATCAGTAAACAGTAATCAGTAATCAGTAATCAGACAGTAGGAAACTTCTAAGTAGGGAGGCACAATTATTTGTAGGATGGGTTAGCGGTAGCGTAACCCATGCAGGCGTTGGGTTTCATGCTTCAACCGTTCGGCTGAGCTCACGGCCGAAGCCCAACCTACGTTCTTTCAGTTATCAGTAAACAGTAATCAGTGATCAGTGATCAGTAAACAGTAATCAGTGATCAGTGATCAGTGATCAGTAAACAGTAATCAGTGATCAGTGATCAGTAATCAGTAATCAGTAATCAGACAGTAGGAAACTTCTATTTAATACTGCACACTTAAAAACTCACATCTGATAACTTTTAACTTACCCACTGATAACTGATAACTGATAACTGATAACTGTTAACTTACCCACTGATAACTGATAACTGATAACTGATAACTGTTAATAGGCACTTCTGGGTCGAGAATTGACGGTAGATTGGGGTTGAGAAGCGGGGGACGGTTTCAGGTTCGGGGCAGATTTACGCTGTAAAAAGATATTTTGGAAGGGTTGGGGATGAGTTAATCCAGTTTCGGGTTTTTCTGCTTGTTGAGCTAGTTGATGTTTAAGGGTTTCATTGGTGGCCAAAAGATGGCGCTCGTGACGTTGCAGTGTTTCCAGTTTACCAAATTCTTTGTCCCAAACCTTGGGAATATATACCGTCCAAGCATATATTCCCAGAGTCGAACCCAACAGACAAAAAGTAATCACGGCCACTATTCTTTCTAGGAGGCAAAGAGAACGTAATTGACGCGAGGCCACTTGTTTTTCTGTCGGGGCCACGGGAACTCTCGCCACCGATTTAGTCGTCGGTTTGGTCATTGGGGTCGCCTGATTTACTGGTGATTGGGGACGGCGTTGACTCCCTTGGCTTTTTTGGCGAGAAACGGGAACAGGAATATAGGACTTATGGGCAGCAGACATGATTTTCTCTCAATATTTCTAGCTAGTGGTCGTTGTCAAAAATTAAGTTTCTAAAATTAGGAGTCGGTCATCAGGAGTCAGTAGGAAATATTTAATTGATCACTGTTGCCTTTTTTCCTTTTTCCTTTAAAATCACTGTTCTAGTTCTAGACGTAAACGATATAAGATAGTTTGCGGATGAACTTGAGCGAGAATTTGATTAATCACCGTACTCGGTCCAGATGCCCCCCAACTACAACCGCGTTCTAGATAGATTTTAGCGGCTTTCCCGATGATATAGGTTCCATAAGCAGCAATTGCCCCCTGTAGGAGAGCGGTGCTACCGTAGAGGGTTAAAGAGGTGGGATTTTCAAAAATACTCGCCGCTGCCGCTGCCGTTTTGCCCAAACCGATAATCACAGTGCTGAGGATTTCCCCCACCAGCAACCCCGCACTACTGAAAAGTAGAGTCCGCCAGAGTTGACCAGCTTGGTGACTGGTAATCGGCAGGCCGTACAAACGAGCTAAAGCCCGAACTAGAGTCAAATCGACGATTGAAGCCCCTAGGAGGTCTAAAATAGCGATCGGATTGGCCGCAATCGCTAAAGCCTTATATTTCGCGTATTGCCAGATAATTTCCTCCGCTTGACTGTCCCGGAGTTCCAGGGTTTTTCTAGCGATATTTTCCTCCGCTTCTTGGCCTTGCACTAAAGCATTTAAGGCCAGCAGCGAGCGCCCTTCCCGATTTAAAATCGTTAAGAGTTTATCTTGCAGCTCCTCAATTTCGGGGGGAGGGGTTTCCCACTCAGTCACCACGCGCCCATCGGGGTATTCCACCCGGACGGGAATCGGTTGCGGTTCGGCGGCTACCATAACTATCTCATCGCTAGTTAACAAATCTTCTAACGTTTTTTCGTCCTGATTGGTTCCTAATCGCTGTAACTGCTGAAAAATCTGACGGCGATCGGCTTCCGGATAGAGATCAATCTTATTAAACACCAAAATGATCGGTTTTTTGGCCCGGCGCAATTCTGCCAGGGCCTCGTATTCAGTGCGGGTAATATCCCCCGCGACGATAAATAAAATCAAATCGGCACTTTTAGCGACTTCTCTGGCCATATTCGCCCGTGCTTCCCCCTCAATCTCATCCAGTCCGGGAGTATCGATTAATTCTATCTGAATTTTACCCGTGGCTGGTGTCCAACGCACCGATCGCGGCCAGCGTGTCACCCCGTGTAGGGGGCCGGTTGCCAGGACTTTTTGACCGACTAAAGCGTTTACCACCGAGGATTTACCGCGACTGACTAACCCGAAGGCCGCCACCCGAATCACCGTTTCATCCAGTTTATCCAAGGCCGATTTTAGGGACTGTAAATCCTGTTTAACGGCGGCCTGAAGTTGGGGATCGGGGGGATAATTCCAATGGCGGCGAAAACTGGCATACCAAGTTAAGGCCTGTTGTAAACTAGCTTTGGCCTGATTGTAATGAGTTTCCTGGAGGGATGGGGTCTTAGTCACGGTTGATTTTTTTACCAAAATAACACGGGAGCATGAAAGCCATTGTCTTTTTAAGCAATGGATGAAATGCGACTCGACGGGTTTCAACCCATCCTATCCTTTTCCTCTAATTTTAGACTATAGAGTTCTTGCATAATTAATTTTTGATATTCAAAAATGAGAAAAATAGGCATAAAATTGCCTAAAATCCCTAAATAGAGCATTTAATTGATTAATGCTCATTCTTAATTCTCCTGACTACTGACTACTGGCTCGGAGACTCCTCACCTAACGGGAGATTTTTGATTTTTGCAAGAGCTAATCTAAGGATAGGCGGTTAAAATGCGTCTTAGCTGACAAATTCCAACTAAGGCCTGCGATTCGTTCCTAGCAAAAGTTTAACAGACGTGGCTAGGATAGTTCACCAATAACCGAGGCAAGCTTTAGGGCTACAATAACCATTTTGGG
Organism: Microcystis sp. LE19-8.1F; assembly: GCF_027531715.1. Classification (NCBI taxonomy): domain Bacteria; kingdom Bacillati; phylum Cyanobacteriota; class Cyanophyceae; order Chroococcales; family Microcystaceae; genus Microcystis; species Microcystis sp. LE19-8.1F. Next base: position 51,543 of record NZ_JAPZSO010000067.1, read on the forward strand.
GCAGTTAAGAGAAATAACTGGCATTTACCGAGGGGATTTTGTTGATTGGGAACCTCTAGACCAATTATTCCCGCTTTTTTGACCGATAATTTTCCTTGAAATTTGCCCCAAACTAGCATTTCCGTCCAATAACCTAAATCCGGTTCGTGGCCTACCAGTGCGATCGCGTTTTGCTCTCGCTGATAGTCCGACTTTTGCCACCATTGCACCCAATCTTGAAGATTGCCATTGGGCGATAGGGGATTAAATTGCTCAATTTTACGGCTTAAACCCGCTTTTTGCAAAATTTCGGCGGTTTGCACCGCACGCACTAGGGGAGAAGTCAAAATTAGGTCAAATTTCACCCCCAACTGTCCTAATCTTTGGGCAATTTTAGCAGTTTTGGCCTTACCTTCCTCGGTTAAAGGACGTTCCCTATCGTTGGGATAATCCCCAGATTGTCCTGCTAATCCATGACGCACAAAATAAAGTTTCATATCAGTGTAGGGTCGGTCTTTGCCATGATAATAAATAGCTGAGATTTAATACCTAGGTGCGAATTACCTTTTCATCGGGGTTAACTAGATGGGAAAGTTTCTGTTTAATTTGGGTGTCATACAGTTCCCACTTGAGTTTCGCATATTCGGCATTATTATTAAAACCACCGAGAAAACCGATAGGAATTTCAAAACCTCCGGCCATATAACGACCACCACCAAAAAAGCGACCTTGGTTATCCTGTCCGAAAGCTTCCTTGAGAAATTCATCGGGATCTAGGGTAATTTTACTGGTACGCATAGAACCGATGACTAACTCGATATCCTCATCTTCATCGTGAACGATACCGTAAACTAAAGCCGTGTGAACATTTTCTTCTGTCACCAAAAAATCGGCAGCTTGCGGAATCGCATCTCGGTCATCATAACGCAAATAACCGACCCCGGCGATCGAATAATTATTTTTAATAATACGGTTTTTCAGGGCCTGTTCAATCACATCCATCACCCGTCGGGATCTGGCCGATTGCAGGACAGCGTTTAATAATTGAGCATCGTAGAAACGACTGAGATAACCAGCAGCGATAAATTCACACTCTTGCGCTTGCATTAAATTATTCGTATCCGATCGCAATCCGTGCATCAAAGCTGTGGCACACTTAACATGGACGGTATCGCTAGTATTAAAACTTATTAACCCTTTTTGGATATATTGGGTTAATATCGTCGCTGTTGCCCGGATTTGGGGACGAATATCGACAAATTCCGCCTCTAGCTCCCCTTGGCGAGTATGATGATCAATCACGGCAATAATGGGAATTTTTGCCTGTTTAACCAGAGTAGTTAGCTGACTATTGGTTCCCTGACCATCGACAAAAACACAACCCTGATAAACCGAAAGATCTCTATCCTTGAGGGTATGGACTCCCCAACGTTTAGCCGGTAAACCCGTTAGTTTTACCAAAGCGACATTTTCCTGATGGGAGAGAGTCCCCGCATAGACTATATCACAGTGAATATCGTACTGTTCGGCGATAATTTGATAGGCCCAGGCACTAGAAAGAGCATCGGGATCCGGGAAATCCTGCATCACCACAATTTGATTTTCGCCGCGGTGATTTTCCAAAGTACGTCGCAGGCGATCGATCAGGGAAATAAGTAGGGTATCATTACTAACCGTGACTGGAGGAAGGGGACATACTGCCGGCGCTTCCCCTACCACTACATCAGTTTCGAGGGACTTGGCAGGAACTAGACTCAGTAATTCAGCCATCATTTTTAGAAAAGTTCGCTTAAAGGTAGATTCAGTCAGGATTTTTTGAGTTAATTAATTCTAGACGATATTCTCGCTCGATCGGTTCATCTCAATTATTAAGCTTTTCTCGCCCCTAGCTCCTTACTCTGGGGCTATAACTCTAGTCTATCAAAAGACCCCTGCCGTTTGTTCTGGGAGAGGAGTTAGGGCAATTAACCATCGCTGCCATTACTTGAGAAAATAGATAAGCTAAGACGCATTTAAAGCACTTATTCTTAAGATTAGCCGAATCTCCCCCAATCCCTTTACTGTTGCCTCTTGCCTCTTGCCTCTTGCCTCTTGCCTCGTCTCAACAAGCAATTTAAATGCGCGGGCAGCTTACTATACCAAACCCCTTAATTTTCCCTTCAGGCTCGACCATCTACCTAATTCTTGAGTAAAATTTCATGGCCCAACTGGACAACATCGAAGCGATCGAAAAAAAGCTCTGGAAAGCGGCCGATACTCTGCGCGCTAATTCTAACTATGCCAGTAACGAGTATTTTCTGCCCGTTATGGGCTTGATTTTCCTCCGCCATGCCTACAGTCGTTTTCTCAAGGTTAAGAGGGAGGTAGAGGCGGATTTACCGAAGCGAGGGGGTAAAACACGCTCCTTAACCAAAGAAGATTTCTTGTGCAAAGGAGCGATCTATCTCCAAGAAAAAGCTCAGTTCGATTTTCTGGTGGCGCTCCCCGATAGCGTCAATCGATCGACTTCCTTAATGGAAGCAATGCTATCGATCGAGGGGGATTATCCACCTTTAGGGGGTATTTTACCGAAAACGGAGTACCAAGAACTAGATAACGTGGTATTAGGGAATTTACTACGGATTTTAAACCCAGAAGAGTTAAAAAAAGCCGATGGGGATATTTTCGGGCGAATTTATGAATATTTCCTAACACAATTCGCTAATCTCAAAGCTCACGATAACGGAGAGTTTTTTACTCCCGTTTCTCTAGTATCTTTGATCGCCAATGTTTTAGAACCCGATCACGGATTGGTTTTTGATCCTGCCTGTGGTTCGGGGGGAATGTTTGTCCAGAGCGCACATTTCGTTGAGAGACAGCGCATCAATCCCCAGATGTTAACTTTTAAAGGGTTAGAGAAGAATCCGACCACAATTCGTTTAGCCAAGATGAATCTCGCGGTTCACGGTTTAGAAGGGGATATCCAAAAAGCGATCACCTACTACGAGGATCCGCTGGCATTGGCCGGGAAAGTGGATTATGTGATGGCCAATCCTCCCTTCAACGTGGACGAGGTGGATAGTAAGGTAGATGGTGATGAGCGCTTACCCTTCGGATTGCCGGGGGTTAATAAAAGTAACAAAGTTTCCAACGGTAACTATCTATGGATCAGTTACTTCTACAGCTATCTCAATGATCGAGGAAAAGCCGGTTTTGTCATGTCTTCCCAAGCTTCCAGCGCCGGGAGAGACGAAGGCAAGGTAAGACAGAAGTTAATCGAGACGGGAACGGTGGACATAATGATCGCGATCCGCTCCAACTTTTTCTATACCCGCTCCGTACCCTGCGAGTTGTGGTTTCTCAATCGAGGGAAACCCGCCGAGCTTCAAGATAAGATATTAATGATCGATGCCCGCAATATTTACCGGAAAGTAAACCGGACGATCAACGATTTTAGCCCAGAACAGTTACAGAATATTCTCTCGATTGTCTGGCTCTATCGGAGCGAATCGAAGCGTTTTATCGATTTGGTTGTCGGTTATTGCCAGAGTATCGATCGAGAGTATCAGGGATCGATCGCTCTTTTACAAAACTATCGCGAGCATCTGGACAAGTTAACCGAGTCCCTAGAGAAATTTTATAATCTCATCGATGAAAAAGACGGAACATGGTTAGAACTCCGAACAGCATCTGAGCTTTTCAAAGATGACATCGATAAATACGCCGGTTTCGCTCCGATTTCCTATAACGCTGATGATTTAGAGACTTTACACGAGGCTGTCCGCTGTTATCACGAATACAGCGAATTTAGTCGGGATCTGGGCAAACAGGCGGATCTGGTGAATAAGTTATTAGGTCGAGCGATCGAGCGTGCCGAGAAGGATCTGGGAGCAAGAGATAGTAAACTGTGGTGGAATTCCCGCGAACTCAACACCTTACGCAAAGAAGCCGATACAAGCCGTCAGAATGCGATCGAACAGCTTAAATCGGTTCGTGGTTTCTACCGTCACGCTCACTGGTTATTAGAAAGGTTCCCCGATGCCAAGCTGCGGGATGTGGAAGGGTTGGTTAAAGTGGTCGATCGCGAGGAGTTACAGGCGAATGATTGGAGTTTAACCCCCGGACGCTATGTAGGCGTTTCCCCAGAGGAGGAAGATGAGGATTTCGATTTCGAGGAAACGTTACGCGAAATTCATCTGGAGTTAAATGATCTCAACTCCGAGGCGATTCGTTTAGCTGATGAAATTGCTAAGAATTTTGAAGGGTTGGGGATTTAAAAAAGAACTTCGGTATATTTCCTTAAAGGAGACCGATGGAGATAGCGATCGTGTCTAAATTAAAATACGGTGTTTATTTTCTACCCTACAATCCCGATTTAGTCCCTAGAGCCAAGGAAATGCGAAAAAATCCCACACCGACAGAAAAAAAGTTATGGGCTTTTCTCCGACAATTTCCTTTAAAAATGTGGCGACAGCGACCGATCGATCATTTTATCGTTGATTTCTATTGTCCGAAGTTGAAATTAGTGATCGAGGTGGATGGGGAGGTTCATCTTACTCCGGAGGCAATGGCTTATGATGCTAGAAGAACGAAGGTTTTAGAGGGATACGGATTAACGGTGATCCGTTTCACCAATGATGAGGTTAAATACGATTTCGAGGCGGTTTGTGAGAAAATATCGGGGTTTATTTCTTCGCTTCCCGTCTGTACGGAGGTTGATGATCCTCCTTAGTCCCCCTTGAAAGGCTATCCCCCCTAGCCCCCCTTTTCAAGGCTATCCCCCCTAGCCCCCCTTTTCAAGGGGGGAACCGGAACCGGAAGGGGAACCGGAACCGGAATCGGAGCGCGGTAGGGGTACTGGTGGTGAGACGGGCGCTATGGCTGCGTAAGTCCCCCTTGAAAAGGTTGGTAATCCCCCCTAGCCCCCCTTTTCAAGGGGGGAACCGGAACCGGAAGGGGAACCGGAACTGGAATCGGAGCGCGGTAGGGGTACTGGTGGTGAGACGGGCGCTATGGCTGCGTAAGTCCCCCTTGAAAAGGGGGATTTAGGGGGATAAAAAGTCCCGCTTCTCACCAGTGATTCCCAAATTTGGTAAGTTAGAAAAGGTTACATCTGCGGGCGATTTGTTTAGCTGATGAAATTGCTAAGAATTTTGAAGGGTTGGGGATTTATTACCTTTACAATGTAAATTAGTTAAGTTGAAAATTAAGTTATGAAATTAAACAAAAAATATATAGCTTTAAATAATTTAATCATATTACAAAGAGGTTTTGATCTTCCAGAGATAGAGCGAGTTATAGGCAATATACCTGTTGTGGCTTCAACAGGTATAATCGGTTCTCACAACATCGCCAAAGTTAAGGGGCCGGGAGTTGTAATTGGTCGTAGTGGTAGTATAGGTGGCGGTCAATATGTAGCTGGTGATTTTTGGCCACTTAATACTACACTATGGGTAAAAGATTTTAAAGAACATAACCCAAGATTTATTTATTATGTATTAAAAAATATTGATTTTTCTCGTTTTAATTTCGGTACTGGCGTTCCTACACTAAATAGAAATCACATTGCTAATATTAAAGTTTTGGCTTTCGATAAATCTCAAGAAGAAAAAATCGCCGATATCCTCTCCAAATATGATGATTTAATCGAAAATAATCGCCGCCGCATCGAGTTATTAGAACGTTCAGCCCGCTTACTTTACAAGGAATGGTTTGTCCGTTTACGCTTCCCCGGACACGAACACACCCCGATTATCGATGGTATTCCTGAAGGGTGGGAGAAAGTGCGTTTAAAAGATATTGCCGATCTTACAATGGGTCAAAGTCCTGAGTCAGAATATTATAATGAAGATCGATCTGGTTTGCCTTTTCACCAAGGCGTTACCAATTTTGGGATAAGATTTCCAGAAAATAAAGTTTACTGTGCAAAAATAACAAGAATAGCCAATGAAGGAGATATATTATTCAGTGTTCGCGCTCCTGTGGGCAGAATGAATATAAGCTTAGAAAAAATTATTATCGGTCGTGGTCTAGCAGCGATTCGAGCAAAACATAATTATCAGGGATTTTTATATTATCATCTTAAAAATTACTTTTTTAAAGAAGATATGATAGGTAGTGGTGTTATATTCGCCTCGGTGACGAAAGCAGGTTTAGAAAACGTTCAATTAATAAAGCCAAAAGATTCCATTCTCGCAATTTTTTTAGATAAAACAACTTCTATTGATGAGCAAATTAAAATACTTTTTAGGCAAAATCAAAAACTAAAACAAGCGCGTGACATACTACTTCCGAAACTTATGAATGGAGAGATCGAGGTGTAGAGGCGAAAGACCGATCGCACCTGTAAAAATCCCTGAAAATTGGCAATATTAATAAAATAAACCACTCCCCCGCACAATCGACCCTATGACCACCGAGGATAAAGTACAAGAACTCACCGCCAACTGTCTGCGAGATCAACTTGGTTGGCAGAGTGTCTATGCTTATAATCAAGAGGATTACGGTGAAAACAGCCTGCTCGGACGGCAAAATCAGAAAGAAGTTATCCTCAAACGCTACCTAAAACAGAAATTACGAGAATTTAACCCCAATCTTCCCGAAGAAGCCTATAAATCCGCTATTCTCCAAATCGAAGAAATCAACTCTAGTCAAACCCTTCTGGCCACCAATCAAGAGAAACATCAACTCCTTCTCGATGGAGTACAGGTGAGCTACCGCAACGCCAAAGGAGAGCTAATTAGACAAACCCTAAAAATCCTGGATTTTGACCAACCCAGCAATAACCATTTTCTAGCGGTTCGAGAACTGTGGATACAGGGGGAAATCTACCTCCGTCGCACGGATTTGGTAGGTTTTGTTAACGGCATTCCGCTACTCTTCCTAGAAGCGAAAAACCTCAACCGAGACCTAAAAGCGGCCTACGACGAGAATTTATCGGACTATCTTGATACTATCCCCCATCTATTCGCCTATAACGCCTTTGCGATTTTAGTTAATGGCACAGATGCGAAAATAGGTAGTTTCTGCGGCAAATACGAACACTTTCACCCATGGAAACGCCTGGCCGAGAGTGACCCCGGCATTGTCGATATGGAAACCATGCTAAAAGGAGTCTGCGATAAAAATAACTTTATCGATCTGTTAGAAAATTATGTCCTTTTCGATAACTCCAGTGGCAAAACCTGCAAGATTATCGCCCGAAATCACCAGTTTCTAGGGGTTAACCAAGCGATCGATTCTGTGAAAAGATGGCGGGAGGGTGCGATAAAAGATAACAAACTTGGGGTTTTCTGGCATACCCAAGGCTCTGGAAAGAGCTACTCTATGGTTTTTTTCACCCGCAAAATTCGCCGTAAACTAGGCGCAAACTATACCTTTGTTATCTGTACCGATCGCGAAGATCTAGATAAACAGATCTACTATACCTTTGCCGGTTCCGGATTGACCAATAACGAGCAAGAACTCTGCCAAGCTTCCAGTAACGAACACTTACAGAGTCTTCTGGGAGACCATAAAGCCTATATTTTCACCCTCATCCAGAAATTCAACCAAACCGTCAATCCCGACCAACCCTACAACTCCCGAAACGATATCATCATTATCAGCGACGAAGCCCACCGAACCCAGTACGGAACCCTAGCCAGCAACCTCCGGGCTGCACTTCCGGGCGCTGGTTTTATCGGTTTTACCGGCACCCCTCTAGTCAGCAACGACGAGATCACTAAACGCTATTTCGGGGATTATGTCTCCACCTACGACTTCCAGAGAGCGGTCGAGGATAAAGCCACCGTTCCCCTCTACTATGATGCAAGGGGTGATAAACTCTCGATCGCCGTCAACGACCTCAACGAACAGATCGCCGCCAAAATCGAAGAGTTAGAGATCGAAAATGTCGAGATAGAAGACCGTTTAGAAAGGGAATTAAGAAGGGATTACTACATCCTGACGGCCCCGCAGCGGTTGGAGGCGCTGGCCCGTGATTTCGTTGAACATTACAGCACCGCTTGGGAAACAGGCAAAGCTATGGTGATTTGTATCGACAAGCTCACCTGTGTCAAGCTGCATAACCTGATCGATCGTTACTGGAGCGAAAAAATCCAACAACTGAAAAAAGACCTCAAAAAAATTACCGATGACCAAGAGGAAAACTATCGTCAGCGTCAGATTCAATGGATGGAAGCAACCCTAACGGCCGTGATCGTCAGCGAGGAACAGGGAGAGATCGACAAATTCCAGAAACAAGGGTTAGATATTACCAGCCATCGCAGTGTAATCAAAAACGGCTTTGAACTGGCGGACGGTACAAGGATCAGCCCAGAAAATGCCTTTAAACAAGCCGATCACCCCTTTCGGATCGCCATCGTCTGCGCCATGTGGTTGACCGGTTTCGATGTTCCCTCCCTCTCCACCCTCTACCTCGATAAACCCCTAAAAGCTCATACGCTCATGCAAGCGATCGCTCGTGCTAACCGGGTTAACGAGGGCAAAACCAACGGTTTAATCGTGGATTACTGCGGAATCCTCAAAAATCTCCGTCAAGCTCTCGCCGATCTCGCCCAAATTTCCGATCAGGGACGTGGCGAAGACCATCTTAGTCTCGACCCCACGAAACCGCAAGAAAATTTACTGGATGAATTGGCCCGATCGATCGAGGCAGTTAAAGAATTTTTGGGGGAAAGTAACGCATCCCTAGACGCACTCCTCGAATATAAAATACCTAGTTTTGCCTTCAATAAAGCCATTAACGACGCGAAAGAAGCGATCAATCGAAGTGATCAGGCCCGACAAAATTTTGGACTCCTCTCTCAAGAGGTCTTCCATCTTTTTAAGGCCTGTCTTAATCAGCCATCGGTTAATCACTACCGTCCGGCTCACGACACGATTAAACTGATCTATAAATGCATTCAAGGTGATCGGGAGAAAATAGACATCGGGGAAATTCTCTTGGAAATGCGATCGGTAATCGACGGGGCGATCGATGTAACCACCGAAGCGAGGGCCGATGATACGCCACTGTACAACATCAGTAAAATCAACTTCGAGCGTCTGAAACAGGAATTCGCTAATAGCGATCGTAAGAATACCACCGTCCAAACTCTCAAAAACGCCATCGAAAACCGTCTCCGAACAATGCTCGAGCAGAATCTGCAACGGACGAACTTTCAAGAGCATTACGAGCGGATCGTCGCTGATTATAATTTCGAGAAGGATCGGGTGGCGATCAAACAGACCTTCGAGGCCTTATTAGAATTTATTCAGGAACTCGATCAAGAGTCCCAACGGGCGGTTAGCGAGGGATTAGACGAGGAATCCCTCGCCCTGTTCGACCTTTTAACCAAAGAGAATCTATCACCGCAAGACATTGAAAAAATTAAACAGATCGCCACGCAGCTTTTGAAAACCCTAAAACAAGAGAAACTAAAGATCGATCGTTGGCCAGATAAAGAATCCAGTCGGGCGGAGGTTAAAACTACTATTCACAACTTTTTATACAGCGATGATACTGGTTTACCCGTCGATCTCTACACGGAAGAAGAAGTGGAAGAAAAAACCGAAGAAGTCTTCCGCCACATCCGGCGAGTTTATCCGAGTCTGCCTTCGCCTTATTACAGGTCGGCTGCCTAGATTCTGGACTGTCCATATTTCGCTTTTCCGAAGTTGCTGATTTTATATCTGATAATCACCACCGTCCCTAAATATTTGCTCCGATTTTTTGTAGTAAAGTTATACTAAATCCGTTGAGTATAGGTAACATATCAGGATAGGCAAAAGGCAAGAGGCAAGAGGCAAGAGGCAAAAGGGGGAATAAATAATCAGTTTTTAATAACTGGATTTAGTATTATACTATTAAGGAAGCAAAGACGAAATTCTAAGTAGGTGGGTATTAAAAATTGTCAGACACCCCCATGATCAAGGAGGATCCCCCCGCCTATCGGCACCCCCCTTATCAAGGGGGGCAGGGGGGATCAAAACCCCCCTTATCAAGGGGGGCAGGGGGGATCAAGGACAAAATCTATCTTCAATTTAATTGAAACCACTTACTTAGGGTTAAGCAATGGTTAGACAACTCGACGACAGCCCGAAAACCACAATCGTCTATCCCGATAGCGATGGTAAACCGATGGCCGACAATACAAGACAATTTCGCTGGATTACGACGATTAAATCGAATCTAGACTGGTTATTTGCCAATAATGCCGATGTTTTTGTCGCCGGTGATTTACTCTGGTATCCCGTGGAGGGAGATAATAAGACTCGGCAAGCACCCGATGTCATGGTAGCTTTTGGCAGACCAAAAGGGGAAAGGGGTTCCTATCAACAGTGGAAAGAGAACAATATCCCCCCGCAAGTGGTTTTTGAAATTCTCTCTCCGGGTAATACCCAAACGGAAATGACCAGAAAACTACTGTTTTATGACCGTTATGGTGTGGAAGAATACTACATTTATAATCCCGATAAAAATGATTTGGGCGGCTGTATTCGTCGGGAAAATCGGCTCGAAAGTCTGGAAAATCTCGATAATTGGGTCAGTCCTCGCTTGGGCATTCGTTTTCAATTAGCCGAACCAGAGTTACTCTTGTATTATCCCGATGGTCAACCTTTCACCAGTTACAACCAAGAACGACAACGGGCCGAAACGGAACGACAACGGGCTGAAGTGGAACGACAACGGGCCGAAAGGTTAGCGGCAAAACTACGGGAATTAAATATTAACCCCGAAGAAATTTAATCATTCTTTATCGTCTTGGTTTAAATCTTGCTGCGGTTAGTTTTGCCCTGACTACGGTGTTAGGTGTTAATTTTTGCCGAACCGCAATTACTAGCAGTAATTACTGGTTTATATGTAGTTTTTTGTCTGGATTTAGGACTACAGCGTTTCTCAGATCGATGAGGTTCGTTCTTGCATCTAATAGCTTCTCTATTTTCCCTCAAACTGACAATTTTTAGCTTAACAGACCACTAGATTGGCAAGGTGAGGGTAAAAGTGGTGACAGCATTGGCACTGGTGACATCGATGGTAGCATTCAGGGGTTTAATCAGTTTGCCGACCAAAGCTAAACCTAAACCAGTACCACTGTAGCGCCAGGGATCTTGGTTAGGAATGCGATAAAAAGGAGCGAATATTTTTGATAATTCTTCTGGGACGATTTCTACACCTGAATTGCTCACACTAATTAATATTTGCTCGTCCGCACGCCAGACATTTACCCTAATTATTCCCTGCTCCGGAGTATATTTAGAAGCATTGGTCAGTAATTCCGCTATGATGCGCTCAATATGACACAGACTGCTGTTAATCTCCGGTATATCCCCATCTATATCTAAAATTAACTGCTGTTGTCGCTCGCGGGTGAGAGTGCGAAAAGGTTCCACTAATAAGGGTAGCCAAGAAAGTAAGTCAATCGCTTCGATCGCCGGCGGTTCTGTTTCCGCATCCAGATAGGTTAAAGTCAACAGATCATTAACTAACTTACTCTGACGTTGAGATTCAATGTTAAGAATTTGCAACAGTTGACCGATCGAATCCTCTGGATCGATCTCGATCCCTCGATATTCTAGGAGACTTTCTAGGGTTTCCACCGCTAGACGAATGCTGGTAATCGGGGTTCGCAGTTCATGGGAAAGGGTTTTCAGGAATTCGCTTTTTAATCTTTCCAGTTTTTCTAATTCCCTCACTTGTGCTTGGGAAGATTCGTAGAGTCGCGCTTGTCGAATAGCGATCGCACATTCGGTGGCAATATGTTGAATCAAATTAGTTTCTAAAGAGTTAAAAATATGATTAGCTGGTCGAATTAGCCAAAGATTGCCCAAAAAACCCTGATCGTCAAAGATAGGACAAGCACAACGGTTAACACGACCAATTTGCGGATTACCAAGGGGAAGACGATCAACAAATTGTAAAATTTGTTTGTGCAGCAGCGGTTGATAGATTTCGGGAAAATCGCTAATTTGACGGGTAATTCCCTGACAGATAAGCTCTTGAGTGGTATATTCGTGGACAATAGTGGCTTTGCTGCGACTGGGATCATAAAGCTCAATTTGGGCGCGTTCTACGGGTAAAACCTGGACTAATTCCCTGGTGGTAGTTTGCAGAATATGATTTTCATCGAGACTATCACGAATTTTTTCGGTAATCCGTCCGATTAATGCCTCATACTTCAAACTCATCTGCAATTCGGCGGTTCTTTGCTGAACCTCCGATTCTAGGGCAGTATTCAAGCATTTTACCCGTTGGTGCAGTTCTGCTTGTTGAATGGCAATTCCCACTTGAATGGCTAATTGTTTGAGCAGATCGATTTCTTGGGATTGCCAAGAGCGAGTTTTTTGGCAATTTTGGGCAATTAGTAACCCCCAGAGTTGGTTATCGCAGATAATTGGCACCACTAAGTTAGCCTGTACTTGCAAAGAAGTAAGTAAGTTGCGATAACAGGGATCAAGTCCCGAATTATGGACATTTTCAATAACTTGAATCCTGCCGCGGCGATAATTTTCCAGACGTTCTGGGGATAAATTAAAACAGGGATCCTGGATCCTGTTTCCTAAGACAGAATTAATCCTCCCAGTATGGGATTCCACCACAATCATGCCACTATGATCGGGGAATAAACGATAAATTAACACTCGATCGCAGTTGAGAAATTGTCGCACTTCTTTAACGGTTCTTTGCAAAATGCGATCAAGATCCAACGATTGCCGGATTCTTTCCTGCATTACCCCCAGTAGTTGTTCCCGTTCTGCTTGTAATCTTAAAGCTTCTTCGGCCTGTTTGCGTTCGGTGATATTGGTACTGGTTCCCACCAAACGATAGATGCGCGCATTGTTATCCCGTAGGGGTGTTAAAGTTGTTAGCCACCAGTAGGGTATATTTTGAAAAGGTAAATACTGTTCGTAGGAAATAGTCGTTCCGTAACGCACACAGTCACTATAGTGTTGCCGCACACTGCGCGCATCATCGGGGGGAAGGATTTGTTCGGGAGTTTTGCCTTTAATATCCGATGAGCGCAATCCTGTCCAGCGTTCATGAACGGGGTTTGCTCCCACATAGCGAAAATCTCTATTTTCCAGCACGTCCACCACAAAAATCGACGCTTGCACGGAATTAAAGATACTACGCAGAAACTGTTCGGAATCCTCCTCTTGTAGCTGTGTATCTAACTCGGTATCGATTTCTGACGGCTGCTTTTCCATAAGAGCCTCCCATTGTGCTAATTGGTGGATTTGGATCGATAATCACAAAATCGTCGGCTACTCCTAGAGCGATTTAATTATTTTTTAAGATCCTCGCACAAGTTTTCCTATCCGCTGCCGATTCCGATATATTTCTTTGCAAAAACGAGAAAGCAACCCCAATATACTGAGATCAGTTATCAGTTATCAGTTATCAGTTATCAGTTATCAGGTTTAAGTTTTAAGTTTTAAGTTAAGTAGCTAGACACGATTAATTACACATATCTAACTACCTCTTACATGAGTGCCTCTTGCATGAGTGCCTATCCTAACCAAGAAGTTAATTTTGTCCTATTACTTATCAGAGTTCAATTACAGCGTTTCTCCTCAAGATGAAGCATAACCTAATTTGGTATCGACGACCGGCTCTCCAAAAGGAGAACTTCCTAGCTCACCATGAAGATAACTGCTGTAATTAGTTAACTATATATGTTATTTTCAGTAATCACTGTTCACTGATTACTGATTACTGATCACTGAATTTAGGCTTCTTGGTTGACAAAAGGCAATAAAGCCATTAAACGGGCCCGTTTCACCGCTTCAGTTAAATCTCGCTGTTGTTTAGAAGTTAAACCGGTGATGCGTCTAGGTAGAAGTTTGCCGCGTTCGGTGATAAATTTGCGGAGGAGTTCGGTGTCTTTGTAGTCAATCGGTTGACTGGGGGAGATGGGGGAGAGACGTTTACGATAGTAGCTCATAGATTTGTAAAGATTGCTTGACTTTTTAACTAAAGTGTGCTTACTTAATTTCCTTGTGGACGGTGTGCTTATTGCAGTGGGGACAGTATTTCTTGATTTCCAGTCTGCCGGTGGTATTGCGGCGGTTTTTGCTGGTGGTGTAGCGAGAAACGCCGGGGGTACGCTTATCGGGATTACTGCGGCATTCCGTGCATTCTACAGTGATGATCAGGCGAACGCCTTTTTTACTAGCCATAACAACAGGGGATCGGGTAAATTTACACGCAATCGATCATTATGACATATCTGGGGCCTTTTAGGCAAGAGCGGCCGGGACACCTGCGAGGAATTGTCGGCTGAAAAGTTGATTTTGGGATGAAATCCAGCACAAAAAAGCTAGAATAATCACAGCAGTTGGCGAGGATGAGGAAAAATGACGGTAAGATTGGGTAAACCGATTTTAGTGACGGGGATAGGCATTACCATCGCTTTCACCCTGGGGGAAACTCTCAATAGTAAACTGAGCGAAATCGGTTCCTGGGGTATTTTAGGTGCGATTGCTCTTGGTGCTGGTATCTGGTTTTGGCAAAAACCCAACTCGAAAATCGATTTTTCCCCCCCCACTCCCCTGAGTCTAGAAAAGGTTAAACAAGCGATTAGCAAGGCCGAGAAGATAATTAATTATCTGGCCAAAGAAGACCCCCATCAAGACTTAACCCCACTCAAAAGCACTTTAACCCAATTAAACCAAGAATTTAGTCGCCAAGACCTGAAAATTGCCATTACCGGCGCTAGAAAAACCGGTAAAACTGCCTTAAAAAAACTACTAGAAAGCGGCAACTTTGGAGAATCTATCGCTTTTCTGGAAACGGAACCCCTTCTGACTTTCGACTCCACCGCTAACCAGAAAAAGGCCTTGGCAGCCGACTTAGTTTTGTATCTTATCAATGGGGATTTAAGCGATTCCGAATGGCAAATCCTCCAGCAATTCGATCGAATGCACCAGCGTGTTATCCTGTTACTCAATAAACAGGACCGCTTACCCGCCGAAACCAGAGAAGAAATTCTCCTTTCCCTAAAACAAAGACTGAAAGAAACTATTCCCGCTCATCATATTTTAGCCATAGCCGCTGCCCCTGAACCCCTAAAAGTTCGTCAACATCAAAGCAATGGAGAAATCAAGGAATGGACGGAACCTCAAACGGTAGTTATCGCTCCTTTAGATAATCATCTCCGACAAATTATCGAACAAGAAAAGCCCGAATTAGTTCTCGGAACTATCTGGAGACAAGCGCTAGAATTAGCCAAGGAAACCAAACAATTACTCAATCAATCCCGACGCAAAAAGGCTTTACCTGTTATCGAACAATACCAATGGATAGCCGCTACTGCCACTTTTGCTAATCCTCTTGCAGCCCTAGATTTAGTTTTAGCGGCAGCCACTAACGCTCAAATGTTAGTGGATTTAGGGGCAATTTATCAACAAAAAATGTCCCTTGAACAAGCAAAAACAGCCATGACTACCCTAGGGAAAATGATGGTACAATTGGGCATGGTAGAGGTAACAACCCAGGCATTGGGAACAATTCTCAAGGGAAATACGATTACTTATATCGCCGGTGGTACAGTGCAGGGAATTGGGGCAGCCTATCTAACTCGTTTAGCAGGTTTAAGTTTAATTGAATATTTCCAAGAACAGGAAATTAACGAGCAACTGAATAATGATTGGAATTGGACGAGTTTGCAGAATAAAGTTAAACAGGTCTGGGAACAAAATCAGCGCCTAGCATTTTTACAGGATTTTGTCAAGCAAACGAGCGCTCGTTGGTCGGCATTTTCTGGTTAAAAAATGTAGTTAAGTAGTCGTGCAAAATTAACTTCCTAGTGAAGATAGGCAAGAGGCAAGAGGCAAGAGGCAAGAGGCAAGAGGCAAGAGGTTTTAGATATGTGTAATTAATTTTGCTTGGGTAGTTAAAAACGGGGAAAAGGTAAATGCTGACGCAGCACATCCCAGCGCGAACAATCCCAATAATCGATATGAGAAATAATCAGATTATTGTCATCGAGAGTTAATTCACTGCGTCCAGAAATAGCGATGCGAGGCTGCCAAGGTAAAGGAGTTGTCCAGTGCAATGTCCAACGGGTATTAATAATATTTCCCTGCTGTTCAATTGCATGGACATCCATCTTGATAGCTTGGAACCATTGACTCATAAAACCAATCATTTCCCGATAGCGTTTAATCCCCCGAAATTGATTGAGAGGGTCTTTAAAATAAACGTTATCAGCATAAATATCATAGGTTTGATCGAGGGGAAATCTTTGATAATCTTGCTGCAAAATAGCGATAATATCCATAAAATAAGTAATTAGTTATAATTAAATTGAAGATAGATTTTGCCTTTGATCCCCCCTGCCCCCCTTAATAAGGGGGGTATCTGACAATTTTTAACAGCTACCTACTTGGTAAATTATTCCCGATAGCTATTGCCTTTTTTCACTGCTGAGGGGTCACTGTTAACTATTAAGTACCTAAGCAAAATTAATTACACATATTTAACTACCTCTTGCCTTTTGCATGAGTGCCTTTTGCCTCTCCTAACCAAGAAATTAATTTTGCACCACTACTTAAAATATCACTCCCGTCAAACTAAAGGGACGGACTTCGGTAATTTTAACCTTAACCAATTTGCCGCGCAATTCCTCAAGATTTCCCGTAAAGAAAGTTAAGCGATTGCCTCTAGTTCTTCCCATAATTTGACTAGCATCTTTAGGGTTCACTTCTTCCACTAAAATTTCCTCAATTCTGCCTAAATATCTTTGGGAACGTTCAGCCGCTTTTGTAGCCACTAAATGATTTAATCTTTGTAAGCGATCGCTTTTTACCTGCTCACTTAATTGATTATCCCAAATAGCAGCCGGAGTCCCGGGACGGGGAGAATAGGCCGCCGTATTTAATTGATCAAAACCAATCTCATCGACTAATTTTAAAGTATTCTCGAACTGTGCCTCTGTTTCTCCCGGGAATCCGACAATCGCATCGGCACTAATGGCAGCATCCGGCATTAAATCGCGAATATTAGCGATAATTTGTCGGTATTTTTCCTGAGTATAGCCCCGTTTCATCGCCTTGAGAATATCATTATCCCCCGATTGAAAAGGGATATGAAAATGTTCACAAACTTTAGGTAATTCCTGACAAGCTTTAATCAAACGTTCGGTAAAATAGCGGGGGTGACTGGTGGCAAAACGGAGACGTTCAATGCCGGCCACATCGTGAATGTAGTAGAGTAAATCGGTGAAATTGTGCAGATGTCGGCCGCTTGCCGTCACTCCGGGTAAATCCCGTCCGTAGGCATCAATATTTTGACCTAAAAGGGTGATTTCTTGATAACCCTGTTGTCCTAATTGTTCCATTTCTGCTCGAATTGCCGCAGGAGTGCGCGATTGTTCCACCCCGCGCACCCCCGGAACCACACAATAGGTACAACGTTCATTACAACCATAGATGACGTTCACCCAAGCGGTAATATTACTATCCCGGCGCGGTTTGGTGATATCTTCCATGATGTGGATGGGTTCGGTGGCCACCACCTGGGAACCGTCAAAAACTTGTTGTAATAAGTCTCCCAAGCGGTTTGCGTGTTGCGGACCGATAATTAAATCCACTTCGGGAACCCGTCTTAACAATTGTTCCCCTTCCTGTTGGGCCACGCAGCCAGCGACCACTAGAGTAAGATCGGGTTGAGTTTGTTTGCGTTTAGCCTGTCTACCGAGATAGGAATACACCTTCTGTTCGGCATTATCGCGAATTGTACAGGTATTGTAGAGGATTAGATCGGCTTCGTTGGCATCCTCAGACCATTGAAACCCCAAATCTTCTAAAATACCCGCCATGCGTTCGGAGTCAGCTTTATTCATCTGACAACCAAAGGTGGTGATATGGTAACGACGTGGGGACTTATTCATGATGCTGGCTACAGAAACAAGAGTGCAGGTTTCTATTTTAGGCTATTTATTCTCTGACTTGAAAGAGGGTGTAGGGTGTGGCCCCCCCAACCCCCCCGACATCGGGGGGGTGGGGTGTAGGGTGTGGGGTGTGGGGTGTGGGGTGTGGGGTCTAGGGAAAGAAACCTCTTTCATCTTCCCACTTCCCACTCCCCAGAATTGGACATAAAGCATACTCAGCCATACAAGCAAAGAAAAACGAAACTTTTGCTTTGAGGATATCTCCTGACTGGTAGGATAAAAATAAACCATAACTAGGCAGTTTAACCTCCACGCCGCCGAGGCCACACCTTTAATCATCAAAGGAAAAGTATTTATATGTCTAAAAATCAAGTGTTCGACTTCTTCGCCTTAGCCGCTAAAAACGAAGAATTGGGTCAAAAAATGCGCTCAACCCAAGATCCTAAGCAATTACTAGAGATAGCTCGCTCGCAAGGCTTCGATTTCTCCCTTCCTGAATTAGAAGCGGCGCTCAAATCCTTGCACGAGAGTCCCGACTTTTTCCAAAAGTTAGCTCATGCAGTGTTAGAAGTTTTCAGCCCTAACCACGATAATTATCCCTCGATCGGTGTTCAACCCTACGAAGGCGAGATCGATCGCTAGAATCAGTGAGCAGTGATCAGTTAAGCTAAGACGCATTTAAAGCGCTTATTCTTAAGATTAGCCGAATCTCCCCCAATCCCTTTACTGTTGCCTCTTGCAAGAGTGCCTCTTGCCTCGTCTCAACAAGCAATTTAAATGCGCGGGCAGCTTACCAGTGATCGGATGGGAGTTTTCATTTCACTGTTTACTGATCACTGAAAAAGGCTCCCCACTCCCCACTCCCAGCCGTATATAGTATAAAAAAATTATAAAAAAGCCGAAATCAGCGAAAAATAGGCTTTTATCTGCCAATAAATCCAGCCAAGACAAGCAAGCCGCCAAGAGAGAAGTTAAAGCGAAAATCCGCTCTTAGCAAGGGTTTTAGCTGTAAATCTCCTGAGAATTGCTGAGGCTGATGGGCGAAGGGAAGGAATGATTAACTTTCGTTAACCTGAAGATGAGAAATAATCATAATGTTTTATATTGTCAAAGGTGTCATAGTTTCCTATGCTTTTTTTAGGTTGATAATTTTGCCTGACTCGTCAAATTTTTACCAACCAGCCCTAGAAAATAAAATTAGTGGATGAAAACGGTCACGATCGAGATAAAATTCAGGATGGTCTTACCCACCTTGCCACGATCCCGACTGCCACCAAAGCTAGAGCAGGAAAAGTAACAAGGAAAGAATTTGACTGAAACAAAGTTGATAACGCTAACGAAATTAATAGTTTAGTTTGGCTTGACAAGCGAGGAACAAAAAAATGCCAATTGCAGTAGGAATGATTGAAACCCTAGGATTTCCCGCCGTTGTGGAAGCGGCCGATGCCATGGTCAAGGCCGCCAGGGTAACTCTAGTGGGTTACGAAAAGATCGGTAGTGGTCGCGTCACTGTCATCGTCCGGGGAGACGTTTCAGAAGTGCAAGCTTCTGTGGCTGCCGGAGTGGAAAACGCCAACCGGGTTAACGGAGGACAAGTGCTATCTACCCATATCATCGCTCGTCCCCACGAAAACCTCGAATACGTGCTGCCCATTCGCTACACCGAAGAAGTAGAGCAATTCCGCAGCTATTAAACACCGTTGATCGGGGTCAGCATCTATAGAGTCGAAGAAAGCCAACCATTAGGAGACAAAAATATTATGTCAATTGCAGTGGGCATGGTGGAAACCTTGGGTTTCCCAGCCGTCGTCGAGGCGGCCGATGCCATGGTGAAAGCCGCCCGCGTAACCCTAGTAGGTTACGAAAAAATTGGTAGTGGTCGCGTCACCGTCATCGTCCGAGGAGACGTTTCGGAGGTACAGGCTTCCGTATCGGCGGGGACAGAAGCGGCATCTAATCGTGTTAAAGGTGGTCAAGTCCTCTCGACCCACATCATCGCCCGTCCCCACGAAAACCTCGAATACGTTCTTCCCATTCGTTATACAGAAGCAGTGGAACAGTTTCGTGAAAGTGTTAACCCGCAACCTTTAAGACGAATCTAGAGCGCAACTAACTTTTAGTGTAAACAAATTCCATGCAAATTGCCAAAGTTTGCGGAACCGTCGTTAGCACCCTGAAACCGCGCAGCATGACGGGAGTGAAACTTCTGCTTTTGCAATTCATCGACGCTCAAGGGCAACTTTTGCCTAAATACGAAGTAGCGGGTGATATTGTCGGAGCGGGGATTAATGAATGGGTGCTAGTGTCCCGGGGAGGAGCAGCTCGGATCGAAGACGGGCAGAACAATCGCCCCCTTGACGCGATGGTGGTGGGGATTATTGACACTATAACCGTAGAAAATCGCACCCTCTACAGCAAGAGAGACGAATTTCGTCAATCCGGTTAAACATCGATAGGACCCAAACACAGTTAATTAACAACCAGCCAGCCAAATTCAGTATGGAGGAAGACTAACTATGGTCGTCCGCACAACGGCGGCTAGTCCGAAAAAGCGGACCAAATCCCCAGAGGAAACGCGCATAGACGAGAGTGCCAAAGTCCACACCTTCTCTAACCTCAGTGGCGCTATCGAGATCGGGGCGCGAGTGGTGATTGCTCCGGGGACTTCCATCCGCGCCGATGAAGGAACCCCCTTTCACATTGGCGACGACAGCAAAATTCAGGACGGAGCAATCATCCACGGTTTAGAAAAAAGCCGTGTGGTGGGAGATGACGGCCGAGAATATTCGGTGTGGATCGGCCGGGGCAGCTGCATCACCCACATGGCACTCATTCACGGGCCCGCCTATGTGGGCGATCGCTGTTTTATCGGTTTTCGCTCCACCGTCTTTAATGCCCGCATCGGGGCCGATTGCATCGTCATGATGCACGCCCTCGTTCAAGACGTGGAAATCCCCGCCGGGAAATTCGTGCCATCCGGTTCCGTGATCACCAGCCAACAACAGGCCGATCGCTTACCCGATGTCACAGAAATCGATCGAGCCTTCACCCGTCACATTGTCGATATCGACCTCGCCCCCAGCGTCCCGGTCAAAGCCCACAGCCCAGCGACTCCTCCACCGGCAGCCGCTATAAACATCGCTAATGAGACGCTATATAGAAATTCGGTGACACCTATGAGTTTAAATACAAACATTCGAGCGCAGGTTCGCTCCCTCCTCTCCCAAGGCTACAAGATCGGCATCGAATACGCTGACAAACGCCGCTTTAAAACCAGTTCTTGGTTAAGTGCCGGCTTTATCGACGGCGGCCGCGAAGAACAGGTATCCCAATCCCTAGAAGCCTCCCTGAGAGACCTGCAAGGCGAATACGTCCGCCTGATCGGAGTCGATCCCGCCGCTAAACGGCGCATACTGGAAATGATTATCCAACGCCCCGAAGACACACCGGGAGAACCGGCCCGCACCACCACCGCCGTCCACGGCGGTCATGGCAACGGTAACGGCCATTCCGACCTGTCCGTACAAGTGCGTTCCCTGCTGGCCCAAGGACTGAAAATCGCCACCGAACACGCGGATAAACGCCGGTTTAAAACCAGTTCTTGGTTAACTGGACCTGCGATCGAAACCAAGAGCGAAGCGGGCATCATTCGCGATATCGAAGCGATCGTGACTGAAAATAGCGATGAGTATGTCCGCCTGATCGGGATCGACCCGCAAGCGAAAAAACGGGTCGTCGAAATGATTATTCACCGCCCCGGCAGCGCCCCCGCTAGTAACGGCAGCGGCAAAGCCAGCAGCTACAGCGCCCCCGCTAGTAACGGAGCCAGTCATAGCAGCAGTGGTAGCTTAAGTGGGGAAACGATCGCTCAAATTCGTTCCCTGCTCGCCCAAGGCTACAAAATCGGCACCGAACACGCCGATAAACGCCGGTTTAAAACCAGTTCTTGGCAGAGTTGCGCTCCGATCGAAAGCAATCGCGAATCCGATGTAATTACTGCTTTGGAAGATTGTTTACGCGAACATAGCGGCGAATACGTCCGCTTACTCGGTATCGATGCTAAAGCCAAAAAACGGGTTTTAGAAACGGTGATCCAGCGTCCCGATGGTTCGGTGGCTAGTAATGGCAACGGTAAAACCGCCACCGTTGCTGAACCGAGTTTCAAAAGCTCTGCTTCCGGTTCCTCCAGCGGCGGTACTGCCACTTTAACCAGTACCTTAACCGCAGAAACGATCACTCAAATTCGCTCTTTATTGAACCAAGGTCACAAAATCGGGGCCGAACACGCGGATAAACGTCGTTTTAAAACCAGTTCTTGGCAAAGCTGCACCCCGATCGATAGCAGTCGCGAATCCGATGTGGTGGCCGCTTTAGAAACCTGTCTGCGCGACCATCAAGGGGAATACGTTCGTCTGATCGGGATTGACTCCCAAGCGAAACGTCGTGTTCTCGAATCGATTATTCAACGCCCTTAATTTCAGGACTCGGCGATCGGTGAAGGGAGATAGGTGTTAGGTGTTGGCGGATCGGGAAAAATACCGGAAACTCTAACCCCTACCCCCTAACCCCCGATCACTGATCACTGATCACTGAGTGACTGTCAATTATGTCCTTACCCCCCGTTCAACCTATTAGCCGCTCGGAATTCTATGTCAATGGTGATGTAACCATTGATGAGAGTGCGATCGTGGCTCCGGGGGTGATTCTCCGAGCAGCCCCCAATAGCCAAATAATTATCGGTGCGGGTGCTTGCCTGGGTATGGGAACAATTTTAACCGCCTATCAGGGTGTTATTGCTATCGGTGCAGGGGCAATTTTAGGTACAGGTGTTCTAATAGTCGGTCAGGGTGAAATCGGTGAGAATGCCTGTATTGGCTCAACCACAACGATTTTTAATGCTTCTGTGGCAGCGATGTCGCTCGTGCCGTCTGGTTCCCTGATCGGAGATACTTCCCGTCAAATTACCATCGAGGTGTCAGCAACCCCATCGGAACCGGAAAGGCCTCCTCTACCACAACCGGAACCCGTAGTCAGTCAAGTGTCCCCAGTCCCGTCCGCGGAGGAAGTGGTCGCCGAAACCGTGGCCAGTCCTTGGGATAGCGAGGAAATGGCCGCCGAGGCCAGTCCTCCGGAAACCAGAGAACAAGCATCTACTACTAACCGACCGAATCAAGCATCTGTGGTCGGAAAGGTCTATATCAATCAGTTATTGGTCACGCTATTTCCAGAACGTCATCGTTTTAATGGCAACAATAACCATAATTCTTGAAGGGGAAAATAATCGTTCACAAGCCAAAAATCTCAACAATAATTACTGAGTAATTAGACCTAATTTATCTAGAGTTCACGGCTGTCTAACTGTCCTCTAGGTACTGGGTATAATTGCTTGGAAATCCAGTTAATATTTAGCGATTGCCGACAATTTTTTGAGGTTGTAATTATTGATAATCTTCCTCAATTAAAGAGTAGTTTTAATCGCTCAAAGCCTGATGAGCAGAAGTTTCTGCGTGTCAATCAGGTAAATTTTTGTTGATTTTTTTGTGTTTTTGTAGAGATTGTCAAAGTTAGATGACGACAGATTAAAGAAACTAATCGCCCCGAGAAAAAAAAACAATCAAAATTTTAGAGATAGAGAAAAAAATGATCAGAATAGGATAAAGTTCGTGTTAAGATGATCAGTTGAAAAAAACATTAGTGAAAATTGCTCCCTAACTTCGCTCCTAGCAGCAGGGGACAGGAGCTTAAGAAAAATCTATGTCGGTTGACGGCGAGATTTTACAGGTGCGACTAATCATGCAGTTTATGGAGGAATAATCCCAATGGTGCAAGCCAAATCCAAAGGTTTCCAGGCCGGCGTAAAAGACTACCGCCTGACCTACTACACCCCCGACTACACCCCCAAAGATACAGATCTACTAGCTTGCTTCCGGGTGACACCCCAACCCGGAGTTCCTCCGGAAGAAGCAGGTGCGGCAGTAGCGGCGGAATCTTCCACAGGTACCTGGACCACCGTTTGGACCGATAACTTAACCGACCTCGATCGCTATAAAGGCCGTTGTTATGATATCGAACCCGTACCCAACGAAGATAACCAGTTCTTCTGTTTCGTTGCCTATCCTTTAGATCTATTTGAAGAAGGTTCCGTCACCAACATCCTCACCTCGATCGTTGGTAACGTTTTCGGTTTCAAAGCTCTACGCGGTCTCCGGTTAGAAGATATCCGTTTCCCCGTCGCTTTAATCAAAACCTTCCAAGGTCCTCCCCACGGTATCACCGTTGAACGGGACAAATTAAACAAATACGGTCGCCCCTTACTCGGTTGCACCATCAAACCCAAACTCGGCCTTTCCGCTAAAAACTACGGTCGTGCCGTTTATGAATGTCTCCGCGGTGGTTTAGACTTCACCAAAGACGACGAAAATATTAACTCTCAACCCTTCATGCGTTGGCGCGATCGTTTCCTCTTTGTCCAAGAGGCGATCGTTAAATCCCAAGCAGAAACCAACGAAGTTAAAGGACATTACCTCAACGTAACTGCTCCTACCTGCGAGCAGATGATGCAACGGGCTGAATTCGCCGCCGAAATCAAAACCCCCATCATCATGCACGACTACCTCACCGGTGGTTTCACCGCTAACACCACCCTGGCGAAATTCTGCCGCGACAAAGGGTTACTGCTCCACATTCACCGGGCAATGCACGCGGTTATCGACCGTCAGAAAAATCATGGTATCCACTTCCGCGTTTTAGCTAAGTGCTTACGTCTCTCTGGTGGTGATCACCTGCACTCGGGAACCGTTGTCGGTAAACTCGAAGGTGAACGCGGGATCACGATGGGTTTTGTTGACCTGATGCGTGAAGACTATGTAGAAGAAGATCGCGCTCGTGGTATTTTCTTCACCCAAGACTACGCTTCCTTACCCGGGGTAATGCCGGTTGCTTCTGGTGGTATCCACGTTTGGCATATGCCCGCGCTGGTGGAAATCTTCGGTGACGATTCCTGCTTACAGTTCGGTGGTGGAACCCTTGGCCACCCCTGGGGTAACGCACCGGGTGCCACCGCTAACCGTGTGGCTCTGGAAGCTTGTATCCAAGCTCGTAACGAAGGACGCTCCTTGGCCCGCGAAGGTAACGACGTTATCCGGGAAGCTTGCCGTTGGAGTCCTGAACTGGCTGCCGCTTGCGAACTCTGGAAAGAAATCAAATTCGAGTTCGAGGCTATGGATACCCTCTAATACAGCCCTTCAGAAGGTTGTTAGCAGTTATCGGTGCAAAATAATGCTGGGGACTTGCCCAAAATCGGCAAGCAGTCGCTAGAATTTCAACACTGATAACTGTCTAGCCAATAACTGAAAACTGTATAAAATGTATCCGAAAAAAGTTGTTCAAGATACCGCGAAAGTCTTACAAAGTTACCTAACTTACCAAGCGGTTCGCACGATTATCGATCAATTGTCAGAAACTAATCCGACTTTAGCTATTTGGCTGAGTCACTATACTTCTAGCCATTCCATTCAGGATGGCGAGGCCTATATTGCGGGGTTGATGACTGAGAATAAAGAGTTAGTTTTGCGGATCATGACGGTAAGAGAACATCTAGCCGAACAGGTTTTAGAGTTCTTGCCAGAGATGGTAAAAACGGGAATTATTAATGACAATACCGAACATCGTCGGCAACTTTTGGAACGTCTCACCCGTACTGCTATAAGTCAACCAGAGACATCGGAATTAAATCTCGATGTTGATGATCTACCCAACCCATAAGGAATCAAGAAACCCATGAAAACTTTACCTAAAGAGAAGCGTTACGAAACCCTCTCCTACTTGCCCCCCCTCACCGATCAACAAATTGCTAAACAAATTCAATACATGATCGATCAGGGTTATATTCCTGCTGTGGAATTTGAAAAAGATCCCAAACCCGCAGATTATCATTGGACGATGTGGAAACTGCCTTTATTCTCTGTTTCTGGCCCCCAAGAAGTTCTTAATGAAGTTCGCGAGTGCCGCACCGAGTATTCTGATTGCTACATCCGCGTTATCGCTTTTGACAACATCAAACAATGTCAAACCATGAGCTTTATTGTTCATAAACCCAATGCCGGCCGCTACTAATTTGGTTGTCATCTAATTATTAACTATTGAGGGGGGTTCTTAAACCTCCCTTTTTTTTGATAGAAAACGGTTTTCTTGAAGAAACCCGTTTTCTACTCATGCACTGATGCAAAAAGGGGAATAAATAATCAGTCTTTAATAACCAGATTTAGTATCAGACAGATTTAGGTGTTGGGTGTTGGGTTTCGCTTTTCCTGAGAATTGAGAGGTTTTCTTTAACATATTTATTCCCTCAACCCAACCTAGTAACTACGGGCGCTCACTACTTAATTTAATCACTTGTTGCTCAGGAAATTTAAGGGTAAGTTCCCATTCTCCCCCTAATTCCCTCATCATACTGGTTAAATTTTCTAGGGTAAGATGTTGTTTTAAATCATCTGATTTTGCTGAAAAACAGGGCTGTTCACTTTCGCTTTCCGTGATTTCTCCTGAAGAAAGTCTTAGGCGTTGAAGAAGTTCATCAATGATTTGCATTTCTTGTAAAAGCTCTTGGGTTTTAGCTTCAATTTTTGCCCTTCTTTCAGAGGGCAGTTTATCCATTTCTTCATCAAAGGTAATCATAGATTTTGCTCCGTTAAGGTTTTTAAATAGGCTTCAAATCTTTTTTCGGCGATGGGAATGTTTTTTTCATACCATCTTTTATCGCCAGTTTTATTCCCTCCTACTAGCATGATAGCTTGACGGATAGGATCGAAAGCAAAAAGCACTCGCCAAGGTTGTCCTTGATGCTGTACTCGCAATTCTTTAAGGTTGGGGTAACGACTGCCTTGAAGAGTGTCAACATAAGGTCGTCCTAAC
>NZ_JAPZSO010000018.1:0-41395 GCF_027531715.1 Microcystis sp. LE19-8.1F
AAAGCCACTCTTAATCGTGTCTTGGAACGAAATAGAGGCTTTTAAAGACTGCGTACATGGAGAATTAAAACAAGAATTACCCTCGAAAAGCCTATTTTTCCACTAAGTATTTATGCTCATTGCAAAGGTGAGATGCTCCCAACTATTTGGGAGAGATTTTAATTTATCTCGGTTTTGCCCTGTTAGCCCAACATTGGCTGCCTTTTCTGATTTTGGGTGGATTCATCGCCGGTGTCTTCATCCCCAATATGCTTAAAAAAGACCGCTCCCTTTCCCGCTATCCTGAATTCGACGCTTACAAAGCCAACTCTGGACTGCTATTACCCAAGCTGATCAAATCTAGTCCAGATGCTCGTCAATCTCCTCAGTCCTAAGCATTAGGTATTTCTCGTAAAGATGACAAATGACTCCAAAAGTCTTAAAACTGGCAGTTATTTGAAGTTAAAGACTATTTATAACGATAATACGCTAGAAAGAACCTTTCTCCTCTAAAATTTTGCCAAAAATCGTCTTCAACTTTTCTTTTGCTCTCTGTCCTCGTTTACGCATGGCCTGACAATTGACCCCGCCGCACTGACCCGTAATTTCTCCCCAGCTAAGTTCTTGCAGATAAAACAGTTCGATCAAACGAAAATCTTCAGGATGATCTAATTTTAATCTATGCAAAGCCTCATTCAGGGGTTTTTCGTATTTGTCCAATAGGAGTTCACCGTCTGAAAGACGGGACTTTTCGACTAGAAGAGGGGGAAGTAAACGAAGCTTGATTTCTGTTTTGACGTGCTTAACGATAACGGACTTGGCCACGGCTTTACAATAGGGGAGAGGAGAATCGATCGTTCCCCCCCCCAGTATGTGTCGCTGAATGCGCCATAATACCTCGTTATAGATATCGTCGGCTTCGTATCTGTGTGTGAGAGAATAATGACGCAAAAGATGATTAATATGAGCGATCATCCGACGATCAATGTCATCGTCGGGACGGTGTTGCCGACAGATGTCGTACAGCCGATAGCGGCTCGTAACGACAAATAGGTATATTGCGGGAGAGAGAGTGATACTATCGCTCATATTCGATAATCCTAAATTAAGTTCGAGACAGAGTATTCAAGCGGTATTCCGACATATCCTTCAACATCACCAAGCAACCCCCCTTACTGTCCTTTTTATGGCTCTCCTCGGATAAAGGCCGATTCCAGTGATCGTCCCGAAACCAGCGATCATCCCGAAACCCGACACCTTCATCTTGAAAGTTATCCACGGTGGCATCTCTCAAACGAATGTGAATCGTTTTTAGATTAATAGAGGTCGTGTTTGCGATTTTGTGACATTGGTGGCGATCAATCGTGATAATATCGCCGGCGGTAAAGTATTGTGGGACGGGGGTGGCCGCCGCTGGATCGACGGCAGGTTCCCACAGCCAATGTGTTAAGCGTCCTTCGAGGACGAGAATGGCATCGAGATCGTAACCGTGATGATGGATGTCCGTAGATTGACCGGGAAGCCAACCGATCGCATAAACGGTTAACGACTCGCTTTTCGCGATCAGATTTCTCAAAAATTTTTGGGGATTGAAAATTATATAGTCCGATTCGCTAAAGTATTGTTTGATATCGAAGATATGTCGGCAGAAATTTTTGACGATTTCGCTAAACTCGCTAAACTTTAAAGGTTCGCAAGGGTGAAGATTTAAATCGATAACTAGCTTTTGAATTGCTAAAATTTCTTGAATGACTTTTTCTTCGGGTACTTTTCCCCGCTCTAATTGCCATTCGATCAATTCATCAACTCGGTTGACCCAATCGAATAGCTCAGGATTGGAAAAAGACTTTTGGATAATATCCAGAACTTGCATCTCCTTTTCTTGATCAAAATCATCGTTTACTCGGCAAGAAGAGTACCTATAGACGATTTCGAGAATATCTTCTCGTTCGGGTCTGGGGCTAGACCCCCAATAAAATTTTCCGTTGGTTGAGGCCATATTACATACAGAAGTTTACGACACAGTGCGCGTTATTGTCGCGTTGACAAGATTTAGAGTACCGTCCCGACGGATTGTGACGGGCGGACGGCAATTTTTTCGGGGACAAAAGGATGGCGGTTCCGTCCCCGCTATTTCTCGATCGCCCGTTCAATCTATCAATCCCTCACAAGAAAGACGATCACTCAATACCATCATGGCCATATCAGCAATATAGATATCGACATGACTATTGCGGTAAGCCTCGAATTTCAGTCGCTGACCAGCCGCAAGCGTTCGTTCGAGCCATTGCCCTTCTTCTATGACCCGGATAATTTGAAAGCGATCGCTCTCATTATGATAGGTACATTGAACTTTGGAAGACGAGGCAAGGGGGAAAAATCGAATCATAGCTACCTCCACAAATCTATATATCTGATTAGGACAAAAATCGTGAATTTGTGAGCGATCGAGATTGCCTTAATCGACAAATCTTGATAAGACCTCACTTTCCGTATCCGCAGGCGAAAGTTGCCGATTTAATCCCGTCAGGGTCTGACGAATATATCTCAGTTGATCGGGATCGCTCTCGACACTATCGAAGTGTCGCACTTTCTGACTGAGAACTTCGATTTCTCGCTCTATCCACCAAGTTTCTTGTCTCATTGTCCTGTCCTAACGCTTGTATTAAATAGAGTAATTATTTCCCTTTTGTGACAGTCCGCTGAAAATTTTATCTAAAGTTTTCGACAACTAGACGTATTGGTGGGTCAGCTATATGATTGGAATCAGAGTTTCCCTATAGCGATCAAAAAAGTAATTGATTGTATTTTGGTAACTAAACTAACTTTTAAAAGCCAAGGGTAAGACGAATGCCATTTCAGAACAACTATGCAAATCTAGTGACGGAAAAACCTCAAGCTCACACCCGCTTGATCCGAGATTATGACGGCAGCAATAAAGATTTTGACTTCATTATCATCGGTTCTGGAATAGGAGGGGGCATCTTAGCAGACGACCTAGCTGATCGATTGGGGCAAAGTCATCGCATTCTGGTTTTGGATGCCGGCTCCTTTATCTATCCAACCCATGTCTATAACATCAGTCGCATCCCTAACGGTTCGGTAGCCCCCCACTTTGGCGTAGATAATTTCAAGCAATCACCTAGCGGTTCCCATTTTATCGGTTCTAAACCCCAATTATGTTTTGGCGGGCGTTCTATTTTTTGGTCGGGACTGATTCCACAAGCTCAAAGTTGGGAGATGGAGTTTTTCCCGGATAATGTACGTCAAGACTTGGAATCGAAGTATTTCCGATTGGCTAATGACAGGATGAATCTATCGTCATCGCTGGGGGATAAAGCAAAAAAGTTGGTGAGCTATTTTCAATCCAGTTCTCTTAATTCAGATTTTGAAATAAAACAAACACCTCGCGCCGTCCATCAACCCTATCTCGATCCCGACGGCACACCACGAGATCAATTCTTTGCAGAACCCACGGGAGTGTTCAACACCGCCGAACTGCTGATTAACCAGGTTGGACTGACCCCCGGTGTCGATCAAAACGGGAAAGGTCTATTTATCAAACTGAATAGTTTCGTAGAAGCGGTTCAGAACGTCCCTTTTGACTGGTATGAAGTTAAAACCACTAACACGATTACGGGAGAGCAGCTCAGTTTTTATTCCCCCAAGGTAATCATCGCCGCAGGTTCTACGGAAAGCCCGAAACTACTCCATCGTTCTACCGTCTATCAAAATCTACCCGATAAAATTCGTAAACAGGTGGGTTTTGGCTTAACCGACCATCCCGTGACAGGAGAATCCCAAGCCTATGTGTCGTCTCTGGGAAGAAACGCTTCACTAATTCCCCTCAGTCGTCAAGACCACGCTAAAATTATCTTCTACTCGCGGGGAAATCGAGATGCTAACGGTCAAGTGATCTACCCCTTCAATATAGAAATGAATGTTAATCATGAATATTGGCATCTGAGAAACAACGATCCTTCTGCCGAACCCGTGGTTGACGATACTAGCAGAACCCGTGTTGACATCAAGTTTAGCTTTGGAAACTGTCTCGATGATGAGAATGGCATTTTCTCCCACGCTAACGATAACTACACGCCCGAAATCCGCTTCAAACGTTTTTCAAATCTAGATGATTTGTTGGGTTCTCGTTTCCCGGCTCTTGCAGGCTGGAATAAAAGCAAAAATGAGTTTTTCGCTCTACTTAATCAAACAAGAAATCGCATTTTTGCCGAGTTCAACGACGTGAACTTCAACACAGGAGAATATGGCGAGGGCGACGGTAAACAATGGCCTTTTGGGTGGGGTACTGTTCACCACGCCTGCGGCACTTTGCGGATGCCCTGGAAAGCTAACCGTAATGCCAATTTCAATAACGATTCGGTTGTCGATGAAGACCTGAAAGTTCGAGGCACTACGGGACTATACGTTTGCGATATGTCCGTTATGCCCATCAGCACCGCCGCTAACCCCGTACTCGCTCTGGCAGGATTGGCTTTAAGACTTTCCGACCATTTGGGTTAAAAGAATCAACAATGCTCTGAATATTTCGTGACCGATCGCCGCTCTATCCTACCAATCTAAGGGACTACAAGCAAAACTTAAATTTGCGGGTTTCGCGGACGGGCAGGGCTAAATTTAAAGGCATCAGCACCCACAGCGTCCGGCGCAGAATATCCGGGATGCTGTGGGATTTATTTAGCGATCGCTATTGGGGGATAGTTGTGCATGGTGCGTTCCTTAAAATCGATCGCTAGAGCATTAGGAGTGACATCAGGGAACGCACCCTACGGCTAACGTTCCCGCTCACCGGACGCAGACAACCTTTGCAACTCAACGATAACTTAAATTCGTTCCGGTGCAGCGGGGTTGTTATACAGCCGTTTTGGATGTAGCTCTTTCCTCTTAGTTATGACGAAGTTTTATTCTTTTGCAGTCAATGATCCTCCTTTTTTATCCTGATTGATTATCCAACTTCCAACTCGTAAAGCATTTGCAACTGTCGTTATCATAGGATTCACACCAAGACCAGTTGGCATAAAGCTCGTATCAACGACGAATACATTAGGAACTTCGTGAAGGCGACAAAAACGATCAACTACTGAAGTTCTAGGATCTTCTCCCATCCGACAAGTACCCATTTGATGATCGCCAAAAAGATCAACTTCTGCACGCCTAAATGAGAACTGATTTGGATCATCAAGATCTACACCTAGCTTTTGTAGAGGTAGAAACATTTCCCTAACGCGCGGCTCTGCTAACCTAAACACATTCTCTTCTTCTGCCCCTAAACGTCTCGTAACTCTTGCTACTGGCAACCCAAATTCGTCAACATAGTAAGGATCTAAGTCAACACGAGTACTGTATTGTGGCAAATCGTCACCAGTAAAACGAAGTTCGACGGTACGAGCATGTTGTTCAGCTTTTTGAAGTAAATCTAAACCACGAACTTTAGAAGCTTGGTTAACTAAGTTTTCCATAGGATTTTTCTTGGCTATGGAAGTTATTATTCCACCTTTATGCCATGATCCACTTTCTTGATCATGTAGCAGATAGTGATCGAAAGATGTCAGCGTACCTGTGTGACCAAACTCGCCATGAAGAAAACCTTGAAAATCCTCTGGTAATATGCAACGTGCGCCAAAACCAAAAAGATGAAAAGTTGCAAATCTACCAAGTAAGCCATTGCTATTACTTAGTCCGCTACGTCCACCCGACATAAGTAGTAAGCGAGTTGATTGGATAGCCCCACACGAAACTATGACATTATCGCCTAGAACTGATTTAGGAATAGGCGAATTTGGATTACTAACATCTAAATATTTTACGCCTGTTGCTCGCCGAAGGCGATGATCATAGGATATTTCATAAGCTTTAGAATTAGGGAAAATTTCTACATCGTAATCACCAGAAGTGATTTCTGCAAAAAAAGTAGAAGCACTACCTGATTTCGGGTTGCGTCCGCCCCAACACAAGTATTCTCCGCAAAAACCACACATGTTACAAGCATCACGAACTTGCTGTGACCATAGAGGATTTTGAGAATCTAGTCCAAAATCATTGGGAAAATCACCTTGTACAAATGCTTTTTCTAAGGCTGGAATAGGAGAAAAACCACCTGACCAAGGATGAACAAGTGCAGTAGGCAAAGGAACCATGCCGCCAGGAAATTCATCATTTTCAGATATCCATTTAAACAAGGCTCCTACAGGCGTTTCTGGATAAGGTGGAGAAGCAAAAGGTAAATTCAGACTGAACTCCTTTTCTGTCCCAATGTTCGGGTTCCCAGATAAGTTGCGAAACCAATCTGCATTACTGATGTTTCTTTCAAGCTGTTTTCTATCGCCACATACTGCAAAGAGAATTTCAGCCACTGTAAAGTAAGGCTTCAGTTCCTCGTAGGCAATGCTCCAATCTTCGACATGATAACCTGCCTCTTTTAGGGCATTATCCCTACCAGTACTTTTAAAGAAACTATTTAAACGGAAGTCAATTGGAAGAGGTCTAATTGCCCATGCCCCCCACAACAGTGAACCTCCTCCTACAGCAGTTCCAGTCCAACCTCCGAGTTTTCCTAAAGGTTTTGCCTTTTCATCAATTGTTTGTCTAAATGTTACATAATCACCGCGTGGTCGTCTCTTAGGATCGGGGCGTTCTAAACGAAATCTATATTCATCGTGAGAGCGATTATCGAAATTAGCAGCTTTAGTACGTATGGAGTCATAGAGATCAGGTCCCTGCTCTAGAACACATACACGATAACCAGCTTTAGCAAGCATCCATGCAATGGCTCCACCACCACCGCCAGTTCCTACAATCACAAAATCATATTTTTTCATTAGGTTAAGCTTTTAAGCGACTGAATATGAGTTCTTGAATCTGCGTTACTGCCAACTGAATCTGTGCTTCACCGAATTTATTGCCAGAGCGTCTATGCTCACCACATTCAATAGGTATTAATCGTCTCCATAGCATAAAAATCGGGTCGTCTTTTACACCACTACGAAACGAAACTATGATCAAGTCAGCTAGAAACTGTTTTAAGAAAATCGATGACTTAATAGTATTTGACGACCAACCACTAACCTTGTCGTCCCATAGATCGCTTATTACTTGAGAGTAAGGAACCGAATCAGAAATCGTATTATCTAAAGCCTCTTGGAATACTGGCAAAACGCTTTCATAAAATAGTTCTCGTTGCAAAGCATTACCAGATGAATCGACAGAAAAATTAAATGCGCTTGTACCAGCGAAACTTGGATCTTCCTCTAGTCCCTTTGTCTTGCGCCAAGTCTCAACATTCCCTATAGGACATTTTTCTAATGGGTTAGTCGCTAAAGAACTTAACTCCACAATGGTAGTTTCTTGTTGGGATGTTGAACTTATAAAGTGGAGAAAGTCTTCAACAAGCAGAGTATGAAATAAAGATTCTGTAGAGTTACTTCTCCAAGGCAATGTTAAAGTACTGCTTGAAATATCTGTGTCAGCCCACCAATTTAGCTCATGAGGATTAAATTGCTTTGACTCTAGCCAGTCATTGATGGGAATCAGATTTTCTGCTAGTTGAATCAGGATTACTTTAAAGTCGGCAATAGTCATTAGTTTATTTACATCCCTCTAGCATAATTAATCCTCTCAGATACTACCCTAAAAAAGATTGCCTCTCGGACACGCCCCACCGATAGTTGAGGCTGTATAACGGCTTGGGCTTCAGCGGTGACAAGGTTTTTCGAGGCATCACCAGAGTTTTGAGTCCATCCGCTGCAAGCCCTTGTTAGGCAATAAGAGATCTATTCAGCTAGCAAGATGGGCAGTATAGCTTGTAATAGTAATCATTGCCACGACACAATGCTATCGGGGTAAACTCATCACCCACATCGTTACGCCACTGCCATTGATCTTGATCTCCACACTTGTAATTCGATCCCTGAGGACCGTTGGAGTAGTAGGTATACTCTCTCGTGAACACTAAACTGTGCCCATAATCGACATAGCTCTGGTTCTCGACAGGATAACCGTTTTCATCGACAGACTGTCTCTTCACCTCCTTTACTGCTTTTGCGTCCAGGTACTGGATCAGCAGTTCCTCCGTGATGTAATCGACTACAGAGCGATCAGTAATACTGAGTCGCATCATCGTTTCCTGCTTGAGCTCTTCGATATTCATATGTTTTCCTTTTGTTTGCAGTGGGTAAACTGAAGCACCATCGGGTAACTATATTTCAAATTGACTGTTTCTGCCTCTCAAGAAACTAACGGCTTGCGCTTCACAGGCGGTAAATAAAGTATAGCTCAGTGCCAGTATATATCGACCGTCCTGTGCAAGCGCTGGTTAGGCGATATGTACTTAAATGAGGATTAACTCTACTCCTAAATTTTAACCCTAAATTTATCCCGCAACAATTGTCTCAACGTATCAGGTAGTAAAATCAAATTGTGGGGTACGCTACCTAGATATTGAGATGCGGTTGAGTTGAAAACGTTCCCGAATCTATCAATCTCTTCTACCATATAGAAGCGTTAAGTTTATTCGTAGCCCTTCATAGGAATCTTCAAACTGGCATTCATCAGAACAATGGAAGAGTGACGAATCAAAAATAACTGCCCTGTTAGCACGATAGGGAATAACTGTAGAATCAACATTCTCTAATAATTGAGCTATTCCGCTTTCATCGTCATTGTATTTAGAAAAATTCCAATCTATAGGAGCATTCTGTTTGTAAACGATAAGACCACCACGCGAATTATGACAGAACTTATCAGGAGTCATCCAGAGATTTATATTGACAGATGAAAAGTCAGCATGTGTGCCAACTGCCTTTGAACCATAAACATTCTTATAAGACCATACTTGTTCCAGTTTTGATGTACCTATGATAGAGCTGAATGCCTTACGTATATGTTCATCTATAGTTGAAATAAGTAAAGAAAGTCCTCCTGTATCTTGATATGCTCCAAGATATGAAAGTCCTTTCTGTGAGTCATTATGCCAGATTGTTGAGAAGAGAAGATATTGCCGTAATTCATCGAATGTCTCGTCAGATAAAAAATTATCAATTACGGATAATCCAGAATGATTGAATTCGTCGGAAATAGAAACAAGGTCAATATTGTTATTGAAAATAGATTGCGGAATTTTTTCTGGATAAATATATAAACAGCGTCGGTAAAACGGTGCGATTCCCATAAGTTCATCTTGTGCCAGAGTTATAATCCGCTCTTCAGAATATCCATTTGGAAAATACTTCTGTATTAAATAACCATAAAAACTTAGGACTTCTTGATATTCCTGTTTGTCAAGGACATCGAATCTGACCAGGTAATCAAGCTGTAAGCTATCATGTTTGAGTCGAGCGTATGAAATATTACTATAGGGGAGTTTTCGTGACTCTGCAGCAATCTCAAGTAAGGATAATCCAAGATCTAACCATTTCTGAGCCTCTAATGTCTGAGCTAGACATATAAGTTCAGATGCTATTTGAAAGCATACCTCTGCAACCCAAGGGAGGTGATAGTGCCAATCCTTTAAAGAATTAATATATTTATCAGTATTGCGAATAAGTCGATAAGCTCTTGATCGTATCTCATGTAGTGATGAGATATAAGGATATAACTTTAATCCCTTTTCGGCAGCGGTAATTGCACCAAAATAGTCTCCTATCGAAAATGCATGAATTGATTTATGAAGTAATTCATTTAAGTTCATTAGCTTACCCTCGTGAAGCTGCTAATACTGCTGAAATAAACGTTGGGGGAGGACAATATAAATATTCGCCACCTCTAACATTCACAAAGCTATTTATAGAGAACTGAATCGAAGGAGATGACTGACCCCATTTGGATCTCCATATCTGTCCCTTTGTCTGGCTATTAGACTTAGTGAAAGCCACTGGATCTACCCCTAAATCCCCTTTCCTTGGAGGAAATTTAGGTTCATTCACCCAAGAAGATTGCAGGAATTCAAACTGCCTTCCAATATCCTGCTGATAACATAGAAAGAGAAGTCCTTCTTCAGAGGGTGAAGTATTTGTTTGATACGGTACTCCTCGTCGGGCAATCTGCCGAAAAATAAAATCTTCCTCTCCTGAACGAACATTTACCTTACGTATATGAGCATGAAATGGACATTTTGCTCCATCGGAATCCCGATCATAAGTAAAGTCACGAATTTCTTTTGCCGGATCAACTGGATTAGGAGAGGAAATTAAAGGCGTGCCATCTCGAAAACGTCCAAAAATTTGGGCTTCAGCATAATCTGGTGAAATACTTAATTGGTTGACAATCGACTGGGTAGCCTTTTCAAATTGTTGACGATCCTGTTGTAATTGACGGAAGACTGCATAGCTTCCAAATCCATTAGATATAACTGGATCTTTCAAAAGAACTAAGTTCATGGGATTGATCGAGGGATCCCAACTCACCATTGGATTATCTTGAAAATAGGCATCTACATCATATTTAAAGAAAAGTGGCTGACTTATTCCGTCTACAAAGCCAAAAACATCTGTCGCATTATTTTGGTGATTTCGTGGTGTTCTTGACCAAATAATGTGGCTTTCAAAACCATCTTTAAAAACAGAAGAAACACAATCAATAAAACTAGATATTTCACGTTGTATGATTTGTCTATCTTGACTTGCAATAATTACAAGAATATCAATGTCTTTTTGAAAAAAAGAATCCCATTCATCAACGGGAGGATCGCGAAGCACCGATCGTGAAGCATATTTCATCCCACGTCGGAAGCCTATATCTCTTGGAAAGAAACGAGGTGGAATACTTAACTTCTTGAGACCAGTAGCCGAGAAAAGTATAGATTTAAACAGTTGGTTAGGATCGTCACCTGCTGCTACTTGTCGTGCAATATCATACTGTTGTGCTGCCGATTGCGGGTGAAAATCTACTAAAGGAGCGATTTCATCAATACTTGAAACAGCAGTAGCTCTAATGAATACAAAAGCTGAATAATCTCTTCCATGACTCTTTAAGATACCAGCCTGAGTGTTCGTTAAGATTGTTCTATGTTCAGGAGAATTTGGATCTAAGCCTTGATATCGTACTGCCATAATCGTTTTTAAAGGTATGTTGTTAAACGCTGTTCTCGTGCCTGAAAGATTTCCAAGAATCTCTCCGTAAACGTATCTGGAAGTAAAGTTTGCAACATTAGGGGTACTAATGACCAGGCATGTTCTGCTACAAAATAAGCGGTAGTACCTTTTTCGACATACTTTGCATCAATTAACTTAGAAAGTTTCTCTTGATAATCAGCATCACTATATTTAGAAACAGTTCTATATTCAATCTCCCCTCTGCGGGGCCATGTAATTAACTCTTTGCCAAACAGTGAATATTCAGCAATAGAAGTAGATGGAAATAGATTTTTGGATATGCATTGCTCATGTTCTTTTGGTGAAAGATTGTTCCCCCACATCACACCATTGTAGAAGGATTGGGAACCTCTTCCAAATCCTAATACGGAGCGTCCACCCCAACCATAATATGAAGAATAATATTCTACTTTGGGATTATGATTTCTATGGTTAAATAGGGAAAAAGAATAGCGGCATATATTTTTCCTCGAGAAGATTTCAGTAGCTATATTATGTTGTTTAGCCTGTTCATTGAAAGAGAGCGGAATGATTCCGTTTTTTATCAAAGCTTCAATAAAAAATGGCGATGCATCTATCCGTTCAAACTGAAATGCTTCTACAACATTACAATCAAGCGACAGAAAGCCCTGTAAATCTGCAATGAGAAATGTTTCGTCAGTTCCTGGTAATCCGTAAATATAGTCACAAGCTACTTCATCAAATAGTTTTGTTGATTTATTGGCAGCAAGTTGGAGTTGATCTCTAGAAGTGCGTAAATTTAGGAGGTGTCGATATCCATCGTCCCAGACTTGAACACCAAACGAGATACGACAGAAACCAAGTGCGCGAAGATCCTCAAGGAAACCTTTCTTGAGTAATGTCTGTGCCTCGCCCTCAAAGCTTAACTCACAGGAAGCTTTGAGGGTAAAATTTTGGCTGAGTAAGTCCAATATTGATCCAACATCAGCAGCAGAAAGTAAACTAGCAGTACCTCCACCGAAATAAATTGCACTAACTGCTATTGAGGTTTGTAATCGACTTGAAACCAATTGAATTTCTTGTCGAAGCAATTGAACAAAAAAATAAATTTGATCGTTAGAAGAAAGCTTTTCTTTGACAAAACCACAGAATTGGCAAAGGTTAATACAGAAAGGAACATGAATATAGATAGCTACTTCACCTAATGGGCTTTTCGTAAGAGCACTTCCAATTACCTCTTGTGCTAAGGACAAAGAGATATCAAAAGGTGGAGGCACTGCATAAACAGTCTCCTTAAAATCAGTAAGTGGATTAAAGTCCATAGTAATTAACTTTTGAGCTAGAGGAAGATACTGAATTCATTTATACAAAGCTTTTCAGTTATAAAAATGTAGCTCCTTAGTGGTTGAGAAAAGTCTTTAAACTCTTATGAATGAAGGATTATTGGTGAGACGATGATTTTAGGCTTTCCCAAAAACTCCAACGAGGGCAATGAATTTCAGCCGCCATTTTGGCTGTGCAGTCCCTACACCGTAAGACTCAAAAAAGTTTTCTGCACCACTAAGCAAGAACAGCTACACTGCCGCCAAAATGCAGAGTTTATCCACTCTTCAAAGCACCACTTGTGTACTTTGAAGTCACAAGCCTCCTCAGAGAGGATAATTATCCATTCTGTGGGTTCTCTGGTTGATTTTCTTGAGGGTTCTCCGAATTTTCTGGCAATACGTTAGGAAGCTGTCCAGACACTCTAAGTCGTTCAGCTGCTTCAGCAAGTGATGGCCAACGCTGCGTTAGACTTTGTATGTTTGCCAATTCAGGATACTGTGTGAGAAGTGTCTCGGCACTGTCTCCTCTCCATGTCCAACCCATTTAATTTTCTCCTTAGCAACAATGTATGTAATTAATGCATTTCAAAAAACACAGCATGAGTTAATCAATATCATTATTAAATTCCCACCTCACACCAAAAGGGTCAATTAGTTGAAATTTTGCACGCTGCGGAAATTTCTCTGCAAGGTCACTAAGAATTCTATCCTGACCACGCAATTGGCTATGTTCTGTAGCACCAGTTTGACTTGGTAAAAGTGGTGATAAAAACACTGGTTCACTGAGTAAAGTGAGCTTGAATTTTGCTGAATAATCAGATGCATAATTGCTTAAAATTCTGTAAGTTGCATCAATATCTTTTGCAACAACGGAGATCGGCCCAGGTCCAACATTGCCGTAAAGGTACGGAACCTGACTACTGAGAGTTGGCAAAGAAGCACTTCCCCCATAGCCAATAGTCTTGATTTGAACAAGCTTTATCGTCAGTACTTCAGGAAAAACCAAAAATCTAAGGCTGATATTTAACCGATCCCATATTTCTTGGAAACCGTAATAGGTAGCAAGTCCTCGATTAACAAGCCCATGATGGCTCTGCATTTCTAGAAAGCCCATCACCTCTCGATAAAACTCCGCAGCTTCATCTAGGTCAGGAACAATGATGTGAACATGGGCTAGATTTTTTAACCCTAAGTCTGGCATAAATTCAAATCCTCATAATAATCATTAGATGACCTTGTCTGCCTAACTACATATTATACGGAAAGTTTCTGTATAACACTCTTGAAAGTAACAATATAGGTCAACTTTCGGTATATCACCTCATTTAGGCGTGATCGCCAGAACTTTTCCCCATATCACGCCCAAAAGCGTGTTAGCCAGACTAGCATCTTGCCAAAAACCTTGGTTAACTAAATTCCTGACAATTAAGCTTACTCTAGCAATGATTCCTCTGTCTGACCCCACCCTTAGCAAAAATTTACAATTATTCGACTTTTCGCGATCGCTATCGGGGGAACGATCCAGAAAATCTCTGGCCATTCAAGCTTAGGAACTTTAGCTTTATATCTGGAAGTTTCAGAAGAAAATATCCGAGAAGCCGTGAGATTTATCTAGCAATCAAAGAGAAAAGGATCCGCCACAGCCTCCCCCACCCTGGCATCCCCTCCCCCCCCTGCCCCCCCTCCCCGCCGCGCCGTCGTCCTCCCCCCGCTTTTGGGGAGGGGGGGAGCCAGAGACTTGCATCTAAGCTTATTAGATGTATAATAA
This sequence comes from Microcystis sp. LE19-8.1F, assembly GCF_027531715.1. Classification (NCBI taxonomy): domain Bacteria; kingdom Bacillati; phylum Cyanobacteriota; class Cyanophyceae; order Chroococcales; family Microcystaceae; genus Microcystis; species Microcystis sp. LE19-8.1F. Next base: position 14,142 of record NZ_JAPZSO010000018.1, read on the forward strand.
AGCTATCATCTTAGATTAAATGCTATGAGTAAAGTAATTAGCTTTTCAATCAGCGATCGCTATCTGGACAAAATTCGATCGCTATACCCGGACTTGACCGAGAATCTAGCAGCCAAGCAATTCCTGATCGATCAATTAGATGCAAGCTTAGATGTGAGCTTAGATAATAACTTAGATGATAAGCTCAGAATCTTAATAGAGAAAAGCTTAGGGGATAGATTAGATGCTACTGAAAAATCAATCTCTAAGTGGCTCTTAGATTTTGATAATCGGATAAACGATATTGATCGGGAAATGAAAGATAGATCGATCGCGATCGATGATCAAATAGAAAAAATAAAAAATCGCCTTGATAACTGGACATTAGCCACAAACAGCGACATCAAGGATATTAGAGATAAATCGATCAAGATCGATCATCAGATAAAAGCTATAGAGGCAAGGCTAGATGAGAACTTAGATACTAATTTAGATGCTAATTTAGATGATAGCCTAGATAGTAGTCTATATGAAAGCTATAGCGAGATTTTCAACGATAGCCCAGATGAGAGCTTAGATAAGAGCTTAGATACCAAGTTAAATACTAAAGTAGATACTAATTTAGCAGTAATTATGGATAAAAGATATCCTCTTTCGATCATTACCTTGATCGCATCAACGATAAAAGCTATAGAGGCAAGGCTATATGAAAACTTAGATACTAATTTAGATACTAATTTAGATGATAGCCTAGAAAGCTACAGCGAGATTTTTAACGATAGGCCAGATGAGAGTTTAGATGATAACTTAGATACTAAATTAGATGATAGTAAAGAGCCAGTAACCTTGGAAGAAATACTATTGCGAAAAAAGGCGATCAGGGAAGAATGGCAAACCTTGAAGGAAATATTAGATCAAGGCCGGAAGGATTTGCCAAAATCGATCGAAGGCTTGCGGAAAAAGGCAATCAGGGAAGGATGGCCACGACGAGATCGAGAAAACAGGAAGGAGTACCAGATTCCTGTAACAAAATAAAGGGAAATTGCGCGTTCGGCGGGCGGGGGAGTTCTCTTTCGCCCATCGCTTTTGTGTGAGTATGCCCCCGCACCTTCTCACTTGCGCCGACCACCCACCCCGCCACCCCACCCGCCGCCCCGGAAGCCAGCATAAAGCTCACCGGTGGGTTCACACACACAGGTTTTCTATTATACCCCTTTAATAACCCGTGTCAAGGGCTGCGCGAGTGGCGATAGTGGTCGCTACGCGGGTTTTTTATCTGGGGACACCCCAGACCCCGATCGCCACCCTTGACACTGGCCTCATCGAAGAAAACAAAGACAAACGAAGGGGTAGGAAGAACCTGTTGTGTGTGTTTGTTTTGGGAGGTGTCCCGTGTTTTGTGTTGCTGTTTCTTCGGCTCTGTCTTGTCCGGTCGTTGGTTTTTCGGGGTCGCGTTCGGTCGTTCCTGCGGTCTTGGGTTCGGCGCTGTCTGGTCTGCCGGCGGGTGCTGTGGTGCTGGTCGGTTGCGCTCGCGGTGTGGACGGTGCGGTGCGTGCTTCGGTTCCGGGTTGTCGGGTGTTTCGCGTGTCGGGTTCGGGTCGGTCGGCGTTCGCTGGTCGGTCGGTGCGGTTCGTGCGGGCTTTGGCGGCTGAGGGCGGTGTCCTGTTCTCGTTTCCGGGTCGCGCTTGTCCGGCGGGGTTGGTTCCTTCGGCTGACTCGCGCTCTTGTTTCTGCGGGTTGGGTTCGGGTTCTTGGGCTTCTCTGGCGCTGGCGTTGGGGTTGGGTGTTCCTTGTTGCGTTTGGTTGCCTGCGGGTGTCTCGGTTCCGGCTGATTGGGGTCTGATTTCGGTCGGTTCGGGCTGGTGGGTGTCTCTGCCGTTCTAGCTCTTTCTTTCTGCCTCGGCTTTCGGTCGGGGCTTTTTTTTTGGCGGTGAACCGACAAAATACGATCGCCAGATAGCAGCGAAAATCACCCTCAAACATAACGACCAGAACGCTCACAATGAGTTAACCTCTTGAATCCGAGCGATCTAAAAGCGGTTCTCCCTTTGGTCGGTTGTTTATGTGGGGAAGTATCCCCACACCCCTCTGCTACGAAGGTGCTGATCGCGGTTTCTTTGTCCCCCCCTCCCGTCCCCCCCAGGGGGGAAGCCTTCTCTCAGCAATCCTATTTTAACTACGGGGTCAAGGGTGGTTATTTTCGTAAGGAAATAGGCTTTTTGAAGAACTTCTAAGGTTTCACGGTTTTCTAAGCAAACAGGCTTTCCCAAGAATTTCTAAGCTCGTTCCTCACTAAGAAATTCTACCGGAAACCGTGTTCGCTAAGAAAACGCGTGACCAGTTCCTTAACCTAAGAAGTTCTAAATCAAAAACCGTATTCCCTAACGAAAATATACCATTCCATCTGACGATGGAACGGCGGAAAAGCGGAAAAAGTTTTTTGTTTTTTTTATTCCGCCGCCCTTGACTCCCTACGTTAAGAAAAAAGTAGCTGAGAGAGAAAATATTTAGGAGGTATCGGCTATGTTTGAAGTCATTAACGGTAAAAATAGCGGGTTTTTAGGTAACTCGAAAATCTATATCGGTCGAGCTAATAAATCGTATTTATTGAAGGGTAGCGTTTTGCAGAATCGCTTTGTAATCGGGCAGGACGGTAATCGCGAAGAAGTGGTTGCGAAGTATCGGCAATGGCTCTGGCAGGAAGTGCAAAAACGCGGCGAGGTTTTTGATGAGTTAGTTCGGATTGCGGAACGAGTTAAAAAAGGAGAAACGGTGCAGTTAGCTTGCTGGTGCAAACCGTTAAAGTGTCATGGAGATGTGGTGAAATCTTGCATTGAATGGATGATCAAGGAGGGCATAGTTTGAAAGAAAAGGAAAGAAAAAAAAGAACAAATAACTATGCGATGAAAACAAACAGGAGGTCACGATTATGACATTCATTAACCCCAAAGAACTAGGACTGTACGCACCGAAAACTAACGAGCGAGTCAAGCTGGCCGCAGAAGCGCAGAAATTTATCAATCAAGCGCTCTATGACTACAAGCAACTCTTCTACGGATTGCGCTTGATTGCTTGGCACGAACGGGATAAACGCGCAATTTTCTATGAAGCGCTAACGAAAGGTGAACTCGATCAGTTTAAGGTCGCACCGGGTCATCGCGCTTCCGATGGTTCCTATACCAAAGACGAATGGGATTATGATCGTCTCAACGCCTATATGTGGAATCGATTCCGCGAGCTTTTCGATGCCGCATTCGATCTCGAAAAGATCGCCGAACTCAAAACCCTTAAGGATATCAAACAGGCAACCGATGAATTATTGGAATTTGCACTCACCAATTGGAAAAGCGCGATCTTGGGGGACGACAAACACCAAGACGAACCCCGCGTCGAACCGATCGGTAAGGGTGTCACCAGCTGTAAGTTAGAGTACGAGGGCATCATGATCGAAGGAAGTTTTCGGTCGGAGGAACGCATCCTCACCCTCCGCACTCAAGGTCTTCCCGAAGTCATTGTCCGGCAAGTACGAGGGGAAACCAGTTGGAAAGGCGACATCCACTTCGACCCCTTCGGGCAAGTAGTGGTAATGAACTCTAAAAAAACGGAGCTATTCAGCCAAGTTCTAGCCCTAGCCGCCCGCTTGAATCTCGGTATCAAAGAGTTTATGGACGACCCAGAAGGTTTTCTCGGCATCGAATCAACGAAGAGCCGTCAACACGCCCGTCAGCGAGTTAAACAGCGCCTCTTGGAAATCAACCAAAACCACTACGAACGGCGCAAGATGGAAACGGAGGGTCAACTCGTCACCCGTCGCCTCAACGATGAGATCGACGCAACGACCGACAGCGACGAACCTAAGCTCAAGGAGCGTCAGAAATCTCCTAAGATTTCCAATAAATCAAGCAAGCGCAAAACCGACCGAAAACGGGAAGCCGAGGAGTGGCTGAAAAATAATCCAGAATTCTTGGATGATGTGGATGCCCAGATCGGTATCACGAGCATTCACACCTAGGTTTCCTTAATAGGATTGGAGGGGAGTGGAAGTCCTCTCCAGTCCATCATACTGAAAAAACCATGCGAACCGCTATCTTTTTCTGGCAAGATGCCGAACAAATACCTATTCTCAAGTCTCTCATCCAGGAGGCTCTTCACCTCGGTTATACCCGTTTCCTGACAACCCTGTTCCTAGAAAACGATCGAGGTCTGGTCTTCTCAATCGAAGCCGAATCGATCGATGACTTTCCCCTTGATAATCTTTTCCGCGCCGACCGCGTACTGCTCGTTGACGAGCCACTACTTTGGTTATGTGATCGAGGTGAGCGGGTCTTCGCGGTTTGGGACGGCAGCGAGGATAAAACGCTCACCTGTCTCGGTTTCCTCAAAGCTTGGGGTCTGCCAGGTAATTATGTCAACCCCTACCGTACTTTCACCCTCGAAACCATCTAACGCTTATCCCCGATCACTCGATCGGGGTTTTTCTTCTCTACTCCCCGATTTGCTCGCTCGTCGGACGGGGGGGTTATCCTTATTCCCGCGTTTTTTCTGTACCACTCCCCCGCCTCTCCTCGCTCACGCCCACCCACCCACCCAGAACCGGAAAAATAAGGGAAGAACACAAAAGAGATAAGAATCTTCGCCAAGCGGGGAGGTGTAAATCTAGGGTTAAACACCATGAACCAACCGATAATTCCGACCCCAACCGTTCAAACCTCGAACATTCTACATGAATACGCCGATATCCGCTGGCAGATGGCCGCACTTTCGGCCAAACTAGAAGAAATCGAACCGATGGCGATCGAACAGGCGTTGTCGATCATCAATGAGGGTGCGACGGCCAACGGCAAACGGGTAGTGTACCGCACCGATACCATCGATATTATTCTCCAATTACGTTCCCAGAAGCCAAAACCCGAAAACCATGCCGACCTCGAATCGCTTAAGGAATTGATCGAGTTGGAAGCTGAGAAAGCCCAACATCAAAACCAAGAGGAGATCGCCAGCATGGAAAGGGAGATCGCCCTTTTACGATCCCGTCTCGTCAGACTGCAACAAACCGATGAGGGACGAACCTATCAAGCTGAATATGCAGACTTAGAACGTCAACTGACCACTCTCGAACCGCTTCTCAGCGTCAGATTAAAGTAAACCACTAGCTAGATTTAATCGGACAAGCGGGGGAGATTTCTCTCGCTTTTTATAATTGGCTCAAATTCAAGAAAATAAATCATAAAAATATCAATAAAAACGAAAAAATCTTAAAAACTTAGAAAATTTAAAAGCTATCACATTAGGTGGAAAAAAATTAACATAGAGGTCAAAACCATGACATTTAAGGTATTCGGTAGTCGTCCCGCTAACTCCATTTGTCTTCCCGATGTTCCCTACTCGGTTCGTTTCAACTGTAAAGACGGGGGAGGCGGCATCTTCGTCGGAGGTTCCGACCCGCAACATCGCAAGTCCAATCCAGAGGACAAAATCGACATAAATATCATCAAAGTATCGAAATATTTCGGTACTCTAGGAAAAACCGATAACGTGCTGTGGATTCAGCTATTTTTTATCCCGGCCCCTAATGTACCCGCCGAAATTCTGCCCCCCAATACCGTCTGTGTCGGGTATATCAAAAAACAGAGCATTTCCGCCCTGTTCAATACCGTGCAAGCGGCTATGAATAACGGTGAACCCGCACTCGGTATCTTCACCCTCAGTTTTCAGAAAGAAGTCGGTGCGGAGGGACCTTATTATTCCGTCTGCTTTAACTGGCGCACACGTCAATCCGACGAGGAGAAAAAGCAACTGGAAATGATCGACGCTTTTCTCAACGAATACGGCGAGCAACTGATCGACTTGGAAAGCACCCGACTGTTGACCTGCGTTGACGGTTGGAGCGCAGGAGATGTCAACGCCCTTATCGCTCGCTCGTTGGGTGAACTGCCCGAAAGCAACCAGCCAGCATTGCCCCCAGCTAAATCCCCACGCCGAGGTCGTTAATTCCTGATCTCTCTCGCACCCTCATTCTGGGGGTGCGTTTCTGCGTTTCACCTGTAGATAATTGATATTCATTGAATAATTTGTACTTTTTAACCACAGTCAATCGACTGAATAAAATCTATTGAACAGTTTTTGTTTTGTCAAAGAATCTGATTTCGGGATAAACTAAACCCTATTCTTTTACACAATGATTAGAAAATTAGCCTTAATCCGACCTGTTATTCAAAGAAATAAACAAAAATTATGTTATAATAATAGATATTTATGATGCTATCTAATCTTGAAAATCACCAGATTGGTAGATTGAAAACCATGATTGTTAATTGTTTTCGATCTAGAGCGAACTAATCAATTAAATCTCTTGTCAGATAAGGATTTAGTCCATTTATGCCCCCCTATCGAACCATAACAAGTAACGAAGAACCAAGAATTAAAACTACAATAAAAGTCTCAGAAAATCCTTCGGCATGGGGTAAAAACCAACGAGGTACAACCCATGTCCAAACCGCAAGCGATCGATAAATTCCAACTCATCACCGACAAACTAATCGGCCTGATCGAACAGGGAGTAAAACCATGGACGAAATCGTGGCACGCGACCCCCTACCAGAACCTGATCACCGGTCATCAATACACGGGCATTAACCCCATACTCTGCGGCATCGACTCGACCATAAATCAATGGGAACATCCATTTTTCGTCAGCTTCATTCAGGCTAAACAGGTGGGATGGACGGTCAAGAACGGCTCGAAATCGACTTGGTTACGATGGGGCGGCACGAATGTCAAAGAAACCGAAAACCCAGAGACGGGAGAGGTCGAACGTCAATATTACAAGGCTTTTAAGTTCCATAACGTCTTCAATGTCGACTGCATCGATGACTCGAATAGTGACGTGAAGATCGATTCTCTCATCCGCCAAAGAAAGGTGACTATTTCGGGAAATAGCGAACTCCGTTTGCCAGAAATTGAACAATTTATCCAACAACACCTGCCAAAAACCCAATTCGGGGGCAACGTCGCCATGTACCATATCGCCACGGACACGATCCGATTACCCGAATACGAAACTTTCTCCAACGCCGCCGCCTATTACGCCACTTACCTGCACGAGTTGGTACATTGGACGGGACATCAAAAACGTTGCAACCGTCCGCTCAAAAATAAGTTCGGCTCCTGGTCCTACGCTTTCGAGGAATTGATCGCCGAGATCGGAGCCGCGATGGTCTGCAATCATCTGGGTATCGATACCAAACTGGAACATCACGCCAGTTATCTCGACTTTTGGCTTAAAATCCTAAAAGATGACAAAAAAGCCTTTTTCGATGCAGCTCGTTTAGCAATGGAAGCGACTCAATATTTGACGGCAGTTCAACAACTAGAAAAAGCCAGTTAAGGACAACAGGCGATCGAAATAAACGTTATCGATCGCCCCTTTCCATCGAGAAGATGAAAAAATATCGAGAAAAAAGAGAACGAAAAAGCTGACTGCGGGGTGAAAACTATCGAGAGAAAGAACATGACTAACAATCGCTTTCCCCGTCCCGAATTACTGCTACACCCCAATATCCCCAAACCGTTACACGGTATCAATCCCCGCACGATCCTCGGTCAAAAGTGGTGGAACGCACAACGACAATTAGCCTACGCCGAACAGGACTATCACTGTTGGGCTTGCGGGATAAATAAAACGTCGGCTAAGTATCACCGTTGGCTGGAAGCACACGAGGTCTATGACATCGACTACGGTACGGGACGGGTGGAGATGAAAGAAGTCTGTGCGCTCTGTCACAGCTGCCATCAATATATTCACGATGGCAGAATGCAGAAATTATTGGAACAGGGCAAACTCTCTTTCGAGAAATATATCGACATTCTCGCTCACGGAGAACGGCTCGTCAAAGATTATTTAACCGAAATGGCTATCAATTATCGGGGAGAAGAGTGGAAACGACCTTTCGAGGGAACGCTTCCCTTTCAAGATACTTTCCCCGATGTGATCGTACCAGGATTACCCCGTCCCGTCCAATCGCAGGTCGATTGGCAAGAATGGCATTTAGTGGTCGAGGGACGGGAATATTATACGCGCTTTTCCGATGTTCAGGAATGGACAGACTATTATCAGTGGTTACACCGCAATAACCTGACCGATAATTTCCAAATATTCGCCCAATTTAAAGAAAGTAAATAATCTTCAAAAGCTTGCGCCAAGGGTTGAAAACCATTCGGAGAAACCCCTTGGCCTCTAAAGTTTATTTATTGCATTATCTCGGAGAAATTGGCGATCTCACCAAACCGACCGGACACGCACAACACTATCTAGGTAGTACCAGCCGGAGCCTGAAACAAAGACTAGCGGAACACGCCGCAGGACGGGGTGCAAAAATAACCGCCGCTTTCGCCCGACAGAATATCGACTTTATCTGCGTCCGGACGTGGAACGGCGGTAGAAGGGTGGAACGTTACCTCAAACGCCGTCACGCCCACGCCCGTCTCTGTCCTTTCTGCAATCCCAACGCCCGTAAATACGGCAACCAGATGGGAGGAACACCCCTGATCTCTAGTTTCAAACACGGTTCTCGATCGACATCTTCAGCGTCTTGATCGAAAATATCGAGAAATTGAAATGATTTGAATGGGGGGTAAAAACCTATCAAGGAAAAAACAATGAATATAATCTTCAAACAATGGAATTGCCGAGTTATCGTCAGTAAATATCTGAAAGGTGGTTTTCCAGCGATTTATTTAGTCGATGCCAATAACGGAGAACAGATCGCAAAGGCAACGGTTAATTTGATAGATTACGGTATCGAACCAGAACCGAATCATTGCTATTTGAAAGACTATTCCGAAAATCAGGGAATTGTCGAGATTCTAGCGGGAGCCAGAGTCGTGATTCCTATCCAACAGATTCGCTTCGGAAATTTGACCGCAACATTGTGCAAACTTAGTCCTCAACTGATCGAAGAATTAGAAGAGCTATAAAACGTAGAGAAAGCTGTCATCTGACAGCTTTTTCTGGTTATAAGTAGTCAAACATGGTCAGACCTAAAGAACAATTGGAGAGAAAAAAATAGCTGGAACGGGGGTGAAAAACATGGAGAGCAACCGATATGCAACTATCCATCTTCGATCTTCCCCCCGATCCCTTACCGACCCAACTTCGCTATCCCGATCCCCGCAAAGCGCAAAAGCTAAGGGAATTAGCCGCTAGTCTCCAATCCCAGATTGACAAAAAACTCGACCCAGCGATCTCCCATCAACGCCCCACCCGACGACGGGCCGGCATCGTCGCCTCGATGAGAGAGGACGGAAAACAACTACAACGGATTCAGTCTTGGCTGCGGGTCATGGCCCACGAAGCAGAAACAGGAACGTTGCCCGACATTCTCCAACGGATAACGACGAAAACCCAGTTAGAAGTCCTGTATTCTTTCTGTTATCACCTTTGGCGAGATGAAGATATCCACCGCGTACTTACCGATAGCAATTCTTATTGGTACGGCAAACTGGAACGGGCGCACCTGAATAGTCTCGATCGAATTAAGCTGGCAATTACCGCTTTACAGTCCCTCGACAATCCCGTACCAGAAGACCCCACTCTCATCCAGATACAGAAACTGGAAAGAGCGCTGATCGGACGGAATATCCGCGGTTATTTTCCCACTCCCCGGCTTATCTGCCAACGGATGGTCAAATTGGCCATGCTCCGTAACGGTATGAACGTTTGGGAACCGAGTGCAGGCAAGGGATCGATCGCCGAAGCGATTCGGGAATCGGTACGGGTCAACTTGGATGTCTGTGAACTGCAAGCCGAACTCCGGCAAATTCTCCAATTGAAAGGGTTCAATATCATCGCCTTCAATTGCTTCGATGTCACGGGAAATTACGATCGCATTCTGATGAACCCTCCCTTCGGCAAAGGGCTGGAAATTTCCCATATCACCCACGCCTATAACCGTCTAACCGAAGGGGGAAGACTGGTAACGATCGCCCCAGAATCCGTCAGCTTTCGCAAAGACCGAAATTATCAACAGTTCCGTAATTGGTTGGCCGATAAAACCGTCCTCGATGAGGCTTTACCTGATAACGCATTTCTAGAAAGCGATCGACCAACGGGAGTAAGAACAAGGCTGTTGGTACTGGCAAAATAGCCCACAATGGACGCTTTCGGAACGGGAGCGTCCTATTTCCGCAATCGGACGGGCTATAGCAATGAAATCGGGGGACGGTATCCACAACAAGGGCAAAAACAGCCAAAAAACCAACCGGGTGAAAACGATTTGTGAAAAATCATGAACAACACCTTCACGGAAAAATTTCTCGAACAACCGCCACCGAATACCGTTCGGGTCATCCAGACGGTCACGGGAACGACCGACAACGCCCGAATATGGGTCGGTTACGATGCCGACAACCAGAAAACCTTTCACATTTACTGTCCTTATCGCATTGGCAACCGCATACCTGAACCCGTCACGGCGATCGAGGCGATTTTTTTTGATAATTACTGGCGCTGGCGGGTCACGACCGCGTACAAAGCTCCCCGTTGTCCCGATTGTGGTGCGGCATGGGACGAGCGCCATTGCGAATTTTGCGGCTTGTGGCTTGAAGACCCGATTTAAAGAGAAAAAAAGAGAAGATTGAAGAAAACCTCTGTATTAGTCGAGAAAATTCATACAGAGGTCTTAAACTATGAAAATCTTATCCTGTTATTCCCTCGGTGAACACTTCAGTAAGTAGTCGTGCAAAATTAATTTCCTAGTGAAGATAGGCAAGAGGCAAGAGGCAAGAGGCAAGAGCGGGGTTAGATATGTGTAATTAATTTTGCCTAGGTACTTACCTTATTTTGCCTTTTGGAAGCACTCAGAACGATTCGCTCGATCAACGACTGACTAAACTTTTTCAAGGTAAACCAGCCCTGTCTAGTTTAAACGCTCAAAAAGATAAAAACAACAGATAAACAGATAAAAACAGTATAAATCACAGAAAAAGACGGTATTGCGGGCGAAAACTATTAGAAATTGGAGAAATAATCATGCCAGTCCCGAAAACAACCGTTATTTCTGTATCCGATGAAGCCCTCGGTAATTTCGCCGTCCCCGATCATTCAGAACGGGTTTATGCCCAAGTGTACTATGCCATCCGGGAACGTCAGGGTATGCTATCTCGGAAACGCAACGGCGAGGATTTCAGTTGGGATGACTTCAAACAGAAATTCACCGAAGCGTTCGGCACTCCTGACAAACCCACCTATACGCTCGAACAACTGCTGGATTATGCACTTCGCAAATTCAATATGACTTTGCAGGACTTGATCGATGCCAACAAACGCAGTTGGGAACGCCGTCGCGCTCGGGAAGAAAAATATGGTTCCTATAACAGCATTCCCCAAGACTGGAACGCAGGTTAATTAACGTGATGGGAGAGGAGTTTTCCTCTCCTTTTTTTTGCTTCGGTGAAGGGAGAAATAAAAGAAAAATTAAATAACAAAAACTATCGGAGCGGGGTGTAAACTATTCCGAGAAAATCGATGGATAACGACACTTTCGATAGTTATCTTAACACCCTCCGTGATTATCGTCTATATAAACAATTTCCCGACGATTATTACGATCCAACCCAAGATTTACCGCCAGGTATTCACGCCTCGATCTACCGTCCCGAACCGGAAATAGAAGACGACCCCGACCCAGATGAGCCAGAAATTTCGGATAATTGGCAACCCAGCGATGATCCTCTTCATTTCTAATCGGTAAATCAAACTTTTTCTGCCCTTGGGCGATGGTCACTGCGACTATCGCCTTTTTTAACTGAGGGAAACAATCGCCAGATACAGAGAAAACTCGGTCGGGAGACGACGAATACAAAAAATAGGAAAAGAAAAAAAAGAAAAACGGTCGAGTACGGTCGAAAACCAACGGAAGTTAACACCATGCGTCAATCCAGCCACACCCTTATCGAACTGCTCGTCATCTCAATCAATTCTGAAAATATTGGGCAAGTTGAACTGCCCTTCCCTGAATCCTTTGGAAGAAAAGCTGTTAGAATTTTTAAAAATTTACGTTAATTAGAAACAGATGAAGATTATACAAAAAAGATAACTTAAAATAACAAGAATGCTCTCGCCAGAGGTGAAAATAATTGAACTAGGAGCTATGAATAATCAAACAAATCCCTTAAGCAGACTGCTAAAACCTGAAACCGAGAAACAGCCAACAGTCTTAGGACAAACAGGAACAAACAATATAGCGCAGAATATCACTATTACGGAAACTATTGAGATGAGATTAAGACAACCCTACATTGACCTGATTGGCATCTGGAAAGGTTTTGGCTACCCAGACCGTCACAACTTCCAGTGGGACTCGAAAGCCAGAATCCGCATCTGGAATGGCAACAACTGTCACTTCGTTGTGTTTAGCGATTTGGATGAGCCAGACAGCGGCACGTCCATCACAAATAGCAGCGAAAACCTAGCAACTTTTATCCGCCGCGACTTTCACTTGGACGGGACGATTTTGTGGTTCGAGCATTATCCGCGCCATAACACTCCTGAGTGCATCCGCCAAGCTAATCACTGGCAAGAAGAAGTCTCTCTTGTTACTTATACCTGGGATGGACAAAAATACCTCTCTCCTCGCTGGGTCTATATCAAGCGAGAAGCGGCGGAAACTATGATCGACGCTTCCTTAGAGATGGAAGGCTACCGCTCCTTGTCCTCCCATTATTTCTCCTGTCCTGTCCTGATTTGATAACTAATCACCGAATAAAACGGAGGCAATGCGATTATTTTAAGCCAAGTAACCGATAATTAACAACTGACTTCACCGCTTTTATTTGACTCGATGCAAAAGCGATCTCATCGAGTCACTACTTTGTTAAACAGGAGTAAAAATGAAAAATAAAACAACAGAATTTATCAAGGGTAAAAGAGTATATGGATTGTTTATGATTGTCTTTTAATGACTTATAAAAAGTTCAGGGAATCCAGTAAGTTAAATTGCTATTTGCACGTTTTGCCAGACCGTATTCTCGTTACTTATAAAGCCTTTGGGAGAGAATATTTATTGTCGAATTTACTTAAGATTTTAACTCAGCATAAGAGATATAGTTCGCAACAGTTAAAAATGAATAAAAACAAATTCAGAAGAGAAAAATAATAATAAAAATGCTTTCGCCAAGAATGAAAACAAATTGAACAAAATTATGACGGCTAAAAACCTGAATCTCGAACAGTTTACCGGAACCGAAAACTATTACAAGCACTCAATGGGACTCCTCTATACGGATGGGGTACATTACCTAGTCCAAGAAGCCAAAGCCTATTGGCTCATCGATGCGATCGCCTCCTGGCAAATATCCCTTAAAGTTAAAAAAGATCCGATGTTACAGAGGATTCAATTTTGGAAGCTAAGGGTCAATTCCGACCATTCTGCTTCCCTTACCTGTGAACGAGACGAAGGCAATATCGCACTAAGCCAGGAAATCTCCTATACAGATTTTCCCCTGGAGTCAGTCACCCTCTATCTAGCCGATGGGGTTCTACTGCTGCCATCAGAATATTAACAATTCAGGACTAAAATTGGTTAACAGTTATCAGTTTTTTTCTAATAACTGTTAACCATTTAAAGCAATCACTAATTAAAACTAAACCCAGTAGCAAACCATGAAACCAGGAGATAAAGTTACTTATATTCCCACTGGAGAAAAAGGAATTGTCAAAAGAATCTCTGAAAACTCAACACGAGTATTCGTTGTTTTCGGCTCTGGAATCACATTAGAAAACTACGAAAATTATACCGCTCAATCTACAAAATTATCAGACATTAAAAAAAGATGGGAATAATTAAATAAAAATAAATCTTGTGCGGGTAGTAAACTATTTTTTCCCAGTTCGGCGATGGTCACTGCGACTATCGCCTTTTTTGTCGAAAGGAAACGATCGCTGGCTATTTTCAGACAAAGCTCGGTTGAGAAACGACAAATAAAAAAATAAGAAAACAGAAAAAGGTCGAGTGCGGTCGAAAACCAACGGGAGTTAACACCATGCGTCAATCTGGCCACACCCTTATCGAACTGCTCGTCACCTTAACCCTGATCACTATCCTGCTGCTGATCGGTTTTTCTATATTTTCGAGATTAATAGCGGAACTACGCCTAGATATGGCCACCTTTGAACTTTCCCAACATTGGAAGTTTACCCGTTTTGATGCTATGGGAAGTGGAACCACCCCCACCGCCCTCTGCATGAAAGACGACGGACGGATCGAGGTGGCCAAGATAGCCGGCGACGATTGCGAGACGGTCAGCGAATGGCAGTCTCTGACGGACGGGGTCAACATCGACACCGCCAATTCGACCCTGAGAAGGGTCAGGGGACCAGGGGGAAACGACGGCACGATCTACCGGGTTAGTTGGGCCGATACAAAGGGCGGCATGGGCGGTTCTTGGGGGCAATTAGGGCGACTGACACTGACCGCCCAGGGAACGACCGCCAAACGCTGTCTATTTTTATTCCGTGTCGATGGTTCATGGGATATCCGCGAAGACAACCGATGCCAGAGATGAAAAAGAAAAAAAAAGACGGGAGAAAAGGCTAACGCCATCGGGTGTAAATCATTCAAGAAACACGACGATGACAGAACAAACTCTATTGGCCGACCTCTCCCGACAATTCCCTCAGCTTCCCACCCTCGACCTCACCCTGCTAACACGAACCCTCTTTCCTCTATCCCCAGTCGAACTCTATACCCTCAGACTCGCTCACGGCGATAACGCTATCTTGAAGGCCGCCATCGATAGTACCGTTCGGCAACGGCAAGAAGAGGAGGAAATCGCCGCCCTCGATCGACAGCACGAAATCTATGACGAGTATCGTCACTGCTGTGGCAGTTGGTAAACTTTATTGGTGGGGACATTCCCCGCCAAATAGCCATTTTGTCATAATCAAAATGTTAATCAACGTATTATCTAGTTCCAGTACAAATATGGTCAGATATGAGTTCCAATAAGTCAGATCGAGCGAATGCCCTGTATGAATCCGACTTCTACGGCTGGACAGAGCTACAAGCGAAAGCTCTGGCCACCCGACAAGTAGAAGCTCTGGACTGGCAAAACTTGCGGGAGGAAGTAATTTCCTTGGGTAAACAAGAATATCGAGAACTGGTGAGCCGTCTAACCGTTTTGGTAGGACATCTTCTCAAATGGGAATATCAGCCAGATAAACGTTCTCGTAGTTGGTTTTTGACGATTAGAGAACAGAGACGAGCGATCAGACGGCATCTACAGGGCAATCCTAGTTTAAAATCCCGGATACCGACGGCTTTATCCGATGCTTTCGAGGCCGGAGTCGATTTAGCTTTGCGAGACACGGACTTACCGATACGGACTTTTCCCTCTCACTGTCCTTTCACCTTCGAGGACATCATAACCGACCATTTCCTCTGCGATACCAGTCAGGATTGGCCATGAGTTCAACGATTCGACGATACCGCCTCGACGGGTATCTGTATCTCGCTCCGTTTCAGGAGATCGGGAACGTAGGGACCGTCATAGAAAAAGCGACGGGGGGAACCGATCGCCCGGTAGCTCGGATGTTCTGCCAGCCATTCGTTCAGTCGGGTCAATCCCTGTTGGTAACTGTCAAAATCGTAACCTCCCTGTAATCCCAAGCTCACCACCGTCATGGGTGGTACATCCTCAATCCGAATATTATCGGCCACCTCTTTCGGGTAAGTGTTGGTGTCGCGGTAGAGAAAGGAAACTTCGGCCTCTCCCGATGTCGCTCCCGTGTCTGCGGGGTAACGGGTTTCAACGGGTGCGGTCATCGATATCTCGTTGGAACTGATGTGTTGGTACAGGGGATAAAACGACCGGTTCGCCGCCTCGGAAAGTTGACCCCGATAGCGGTAAGTAGCGGCGCGATAAGCGGGATAGTTCTTCACCTCGATCCGTCCGTTCGGGGTCGGGGTCGGAAATCCTGCGGGTAGGGGAGCGCTAGAAGCTTGATAGACCCCGATCACTAGAGCGGTTAGGGCGATGAAGCCGAGCGGTATCAATAGGTAAGGTAGTTTCATGGGGAATCGGGCGCGATGACCTCTCTATTGTGGGACGAGTTGACTTCCGTTGACCGCTCAACTGATTTCTAAGCGCGAGTAGAGAGACTTTGAATCCATCGGCTGACGAATCTTACTGGTTAGTTTCCATTCAACGGATTTCTAAGCGCGAGTAGAGAGCCGTTCAACCCAGACGCGTACAGCGAAATATGATGTTTCGATTTCACGGATTTCTAAGGGCGAGTAGAGAGTTCCCATATTGACTTTGTTCTTGAGTTATTAGCACTACTTCTTCAGTGTTTTCTCTGGAGTAACTGTAACATCTCAATCTATAATAATAATTCCTTTTTGGGGAATTGGTAGGAATATATGTATACAAGGTTGGTTCGCTCCAGACTGAGCAATAAGCCAAGTATGAGTTACATAAGTTTGCTGGTCACGGGATTGTAAGGGGTCAAGGTCAAAATAATGCTGACGTTTGCCATTGAAATCTATCCAGTACACCTTAACAGAAGAAGAACTTCTATTAATCACCTGAATATAAGTTGATACATTACTATTAAGCGAACGTAACTCACTTTCTACTCTGCAACTTCTTGGACGTAAGATTTCTGCACTGGTTTGACTCTCAGCCGAATAACATAAATTCCATATTATCGGTTCTTCGGTTTGTGTTATGCAATGTACGGGGGTTATAAGGGACGGAACCCTTATAGAGAAAAACGTTTGGCGATTTTTGTCAATTGTTTGCGATCTGGAGCGAACTAATCAATTAAATCTCTTGCCAGATAAGGATTTAGTTTATTTATGCCACCCTATCGAACCATACCAAGTAACGAAGAACCATATTATCAAGCTCAATCCTGTAATTTTCAACCATTTTAATAGCATGGGCTTTTTAGGGTTAATTGTCTTTTTTCGTGATTATGACATAATGAAGGCGATGTTTATAGCGGTGTGCAGTCGTATGAGGTACAGTATCACGAGCTATAAACCATGCTAGGCAAAGCTTGGTCTGTATCTCACTCAAGAGCTTACCGCTATAATATGCTAGTTAGGTTATCGCGGTTCCATAGAAATTTTCTCTATTCTCCCGCCAAAACGGATAAAATGCTTGACATTCAAAGTTAATAAATGATCGACTTCCGCTTTTAATGAACCATAAGCAATTAAAGCATCATAAATCGCTCCTCCTCTTAAATTTAAAGTTACCATAAGATTAATTACAGCTTTATAATCATCGCTTGTTAAGGAAATAATCTCAAAGGAATCTAAATTTTCTTTAATTAATTGTTGTACCAATTGAGGAGATAGACGAGGTTTGGCGGGAAAAGCCGATAAAATTGCGTAGAGTTCTGCAAGAGTATGAGTTCCAATATAACCCTGAATTTCTCCTCGTTTAACTCTGGTTAACCAAGAAATACAAGCTGAGTGCTGTTCATGGTTGACTAAAATAGATGCAACCAAAACCGACGTATCGAATAAAACTTTAATCACAACATTAGCTCATTCATTCTTTCTTGTCTAAGCTCCTCGATAAAAGCTTCAGTATTAACTAGCAATTGGCTGTCAACAACCAAAACATCATTCTCGTAATAAACCTTTGGCTCTTCCTTAATTGGATTTAAGACTAGCTTACCATCTTGAACTTCTACCTGAAATTGACTATCATATTCAATGCCTAGTTGTTCCAGCAAAGTTTCAGGAATTTGAATACATCTACTTCGATCGAGCGTCACTAATTCCATGGCAATTATCTTGAATTCTTTTATCTTCATTATACCGCTATATTTCTCCTGTAGCTCTTAAAACCCCTAAAATAATTCGACAAAAATCAGGAAAAGCCGTCGTAAAACGACGGGGTTTTAACCCAAATCTTCGATAACTGAAGGGAACTTAAGCAATTTTGGGAAATATCCAAAATTAACTGTTTTGCGAACGCAAAGCGCTCGCTACGCGAGATCGATTGCGATACCGGCGAATATTACGCTAGAGTTTATTCTGGCTTGAGGAAAAAGGGAAATCCGATTCCCACTAACTATATGTGGATCGCAGCGACCGCTCTACAATAATCTGGCTTTATTTAGCTATGACAAGCATTTTCGGACGGTCGATGGGTTGATAACAGGAAATAGCATCGCCAATTTTGCGATTATTCCTATTTAAACTGCCCGGGAGATCACAAGTCAAGACAAATGTATTCTCAATGACAAAGAGATAGTTTATGCTGATTAAATAAAGGAGTTTTGAAATCATATCTAAAGAGTTTTAACAATTTTTTTATCGGAGAAAAACATAATTTTTTCGAGAAAATAAAATTAGTTAAGTCTCGACAATAATATATAATTAATTTAGAAGAATAGTTATATTTTAATCGGCTATAATCCCTTTTGTAAAATCGGGGATATTACCCAACGTTCAAGATAAAATCCAATACCGAAAAAAACCATGAACCAGCCCCTCGATCCCGCAGCCCTGCTCCGTGCCGGTCAAAAATTGGGTCAACCCCTACCCGACGCTCTCGGTGTCGGTAAATCGGTCACTTCGCCGCAATACGGCACGGGAAAAGTGACGGGCTGGTTGGGCAATCGATTGATCGTCAAGTTTCCGGGCTATTCTGTCCCCCTACAGTTCCCAAACTGGCAAGAATCGATCGCTTCGGGCGAGTTAGTTTTGGCCGAGATAACACCGTCCGAGTCCTCTCCATCGACCCCCGCGATTCTGGCAGCTATTCAACGTCTCAAGAAACCCGAATTTCGGGCGATTGCTACCGAATTAGCGGAAAGATTGACTTACATCACCGTCATTCCCGCCATTAAGGGACGGTTACACCCGATCCCCGCCGATGTTCCGCCCGTGCTAACAACCGCTCTAGCTAAAATCGGGATCGATTCGCTCTACGAACATCAACTGGAAGCCCTGACCTTATTGCGACAGGGCAAGGATATCGTCATCGCCACCCCCACAGCTTCTGGCAAGACGCTCTGTTATAACCTCGCCATTCTCGAATCTTGTCTCAGGTCGCCGGAACCGACCGCTCTCTATCTCTTTCCCCTCAAAGCTCTGGCCTTCGACCAGACCAGGAAGTTACAAACCCTGAACGAGGTGTTGCCACCGAACGCTAGTTTGAAAATCGGACAGATGACGGGGGATACCTCGCAGTCCGAACGATGGAAATTGTTTTATCCCGATATTCCCCGGATTCTAGCGGTCAGTCCCGATTTACTCCATTACCAGCTAGAGAAAATACGCGGGGGAAGTCAAGGGCAGGGATGGCGAGATTTCTTGCGTTCCCTACGTTGGGTGGTGATCGACGAAGCTCACACCTACACCGGCGCGTTCGGGGCGCATTTCGCCAACCTTACCCGCCGTCTCCGGCGGGCGGTCGATAGTGTCGGCGGCAATAGCGATCGCTTACAATTTATCTGCACTTCGGCCACGCTCGGAAATCCCGTCGAGTTATTGGAGCGTTTTGGGGGTCGTGCCGACGAACCGAAACGGCTAAAAGCAATGGATACGGGTCAGGGAACCGCCGCGTCCAAAACTTTCCTTTCCCTCGCACCGACGACTTCCCCCAATCCCGACACGGTGCGGATCGTCCTCTCCCTTCTCCAACAAGAACTGAGCGGTATCGTTTTCTGTTACTCGCGCACCACCGTCAAGAACTTGCTGAAACTGCTCGCTAAAGAAGCCGAAAACTGGGGAAACGCTGGGTTAGCGCGACGGGTAGCACCCTTTTACGGTTCCATGCAGTCCGAACAACGTCGTCGCCTAATCCAACAGTTAGAAACCGGGGAGATTAGGGTTCTCCTCTCCACATCGGCACTGGAAGCGGGAATCGACCTCCCCGAACTCGATTGTTGCATTATCCGCGGTTATCCCGGTTCGATCATGTCTTTCCGGCAAAGGATCGGCCGGGTCGGACGACGGCGAAGCGGTCTGGTTATCTTCCTACCGATCGCCGATGATCCTCTCGATCACTACTACGGAACCTATCCGGAGCGATTACTATCGGACGGAGTAGAAAATGTCGCCTTCAATCCCGACTACCCGACCCTGCTGGCCAAACACCTGCTCTGCTGTTGTGCCGAGAGCGGATTAGGGGTAAGTGAGGTACTACCCCGTTTCGGAGAGGTAGGCGGACGGCTGGCCGATGAATTATTACGGCAGAACAAGCTTTTTCTGAAAGCGAACGGTTTTTTGCACGCCGTCGGAATGCCCCACCACTCGGTCAACCTTCGCGGCAACCCCCAGCAAGCGGTCAAATTAATAGACCTGACCACTAAGGAGACGATCGAGGAGATGGGTTTGGAGTTAGCCCACCGTGAGGTCTTCCCCGATGCACTCTATACCGCAATCGACGGGGACGGCCGACGGGTGGTGTACCAGTGCCGCGAACTGAACGAAGAGAACCGCACCGCATCGTTAGAACCTCTCGGTTGCGATAGCGATCTCTCGACCCAACCAGAAACCGACCTAACAGTAGCCCCCAGAACGCTACTGGCAGAACCGAAGATTCTCTCGACCCCGTTCCCCGACGCACGGCTCAGAATACGTCTGCACTGGGGGGAAATCACCTCCTCGGTCACGGGTTATCAACGCTTAAAACGCCAGTACCGTCTTACTTGCACCAATCCTCACTGTTCGGGCTATCATCTGCCCCTCAAGGGCAAAAGCTGCCCGCAATGTCACCGCTCTCTACGAACGGCCGAGATCACCGATGTGGAGCAGAAAATCACTTTTCCGACCCCGTACCGCACCGGCTACGAAGCTCCCGTCTTAAAAATCGAACTCAATCCTGGAGTCACGACCGCTATCCGCGAGGAAGTCGCCCGTCTTAGAAAGAACCTTAACGATCGCTACGGTGATAACATTCCCGACACCCTCAAACACCTCTGGACGAGCGCACCAGATTGGTTAGCCCTACACAGTATGGGGCATCAACTGATCTTCGCCGTCCCTCTACTGGTACTTTCCTCGCGATCGGATGTCAATTTCGTGGTCGAGCGGGAGGATAAACGAAGCGTCGGTTATTTCTTCGATACTTGCGACGGTGGCAACGGGGCGACGGAAGCGATTTTTCAGAACCTACCCCGACTGGCAGACAAAGCGCGGGCGCTGGTTGAAGCCTGTGATTGTGAGTACGGGTGTCCCCGTTGCCTGACCCAACACGGTTGTCCCCAACGAAACGAGGGGTTGAATCGGGATTTGGGACTGTTTTTATTGAAAGCGATCGGGGAAAGCGCGTCCTCGATCGAGTGAAGTTTCCTCACTCAAGGTTTGAAGAACAAGGCAACGAGTGGCCAACTTCCTAAGCGTTCCTGTATCGTCTCGAAGTGTCGATTGACTAACGGTTCAATTACTCAATTTATGGGGAAGAAACCAGTTCACGGTAACTGTGGGCGAACGCAAAGCGCTCGCTACACGAAATCGTCTTCGGAACTAACATCCGAGCTAATAATTGCCTCCGCAATCTGCCGACGTGTGACCCCCGATAAACAAAGGGCGCGGGTTATCAGGTCAAGTGAAACCGAGGGATCACCCGATTCAATTTTCGCCACTCGTGACTGGCTCGATTCCATTCTTTTTGCTAACTCTTTTTGAGAAATGTTTTGACTTTTTCTAATTTCTTTTAATTTTCTCCCGAGGGCTAGTTTGAGTTCGATAAGCTCGGATTCTACGGGCGTAAGCTCTAGAAATTCCTCTACTGTTCCCACCTTCCAGCCCGCCGCTTCTAAACGTTGACGTTTAGCTAAATCCATGTCCGATCTCCCAGGAGTTTTCACCTCTCCACTCAACCAAACGATATCTTTATCATTTTTGTTTTGCATTTATTATCCCATAATATGTCAAATCTGACATACGGGCAAGTGCTAAACTGCCTTTTGTATCAGACTTCCTGCGAGCTTGAAGATATATCGCTTTAATAGACCTCTTGCATAAATCCGAAAACAAACGATAGAAACAATAATGGGAGGGACTTTCAGTTAATTATTTATTAGTAGTTGATAATCTTCAAAAATGTTGCTGTACAAGGATCGAATTAAGACTTTTGCAAGAGGTCTAAGAGGTCTATTGGCTCGAAACTGTTTCCTGTTCCCATAATTTACGCTTCCAATTCTTTAATTGCCTTTTCAACTTCAATCAAAAGTAAACCTAAATCTTGAGTGATTACTTGCCAGACAATATCTAAGTCAATATCAAAATAAGCATGAACAATACGATTTCTCATGCCGATGATTTGTCGCCAAGGGATTTTAAAATACTTAACTTGGCAAGGTTCAGAAACATTATTAGCAGCTTCGCCCATTATTTCAATTAATCTTACGAGAGCTAAAGATAACATCCTATCGTCATCTAAATCTTGTCTGGTGCGATTATTTACAAAAGATAATGCCTCTTTTGCTGAATCTCTGATGTGTTTTAGCCGAGTTAAATTATCAATTTTGCTCATAAATAACTATAGCTTCTGCCAAGACTTGCTCACGAAAATAACGGCTTAAATCTGCCGATGTTCTTAAATCTATCTGGCGATTTATTATATTTGATAACTCATCTTCCATCGTAATAATAGCTAAACCAGGAGTCTTCCCTTGTTCAAATTCTACTAAAACATCAACATCACTTTCTCTTGTAAAATCATCCCTTAATACTGAACCAAATAAAGATAACTTGCAGATCGAGTGACGCTGACAAAATTGTTTAATTTCTTCTTGAGATAAATTAATAGGAAGAGTTGTTTTTTTCATGGTTAAAACTCCTAATTGATGATTTTTAAATCTCAGATTTAAGAGGGGTGACTTAAAACTCCATCGCCTTAATTAATAAGTAGTCGTGCAAAATAAATTTCCTAGTGAAGAAAGGCACTCATGCAAGAGGCAAGAGGCAAAGGGGGGGTTAAAACCTTCCCACAACTCTAATTTTTCGGGTGTATAGGCTTCGTATTGGTCGAAGGTAATCGGGGCGGAATCCAGTTCGGGTCGCGGGAAGGGTGGCTTTTGACTCATGGCGGGCAGAGAGAGATGGCGATCCGGTACGCGGTCGGTCTATCAATTCTAACACCCCTAGATCCCGCGTCCGCTCGTAGTCCCTCGATCTGGGGTCGCGGTAATTCGGAGGGAACGATCGCCAGTCAAGGACGAAAATCAATCGGTCACTACCCCGTAATACTTCTCTAACATGGTCAGCATCCCTTCCTCCAACTCGCTCAAGTAAGGTCGCTGTAATTTCCCCAAGATTCCTAAGAAAGCAAGGGCGGTATCTTCCAGTTCTTCCCCTTCCCTCAGTCTCGACAATCGATCGCATAATCGCCGCACCGTCTGACAGTCCCCTTCGGTGTAGCCCAACTCCTTGAGGTACTCGATTTTAACCAGATCGATCGCCCCATCGTGAAGTCGCAGGTCGCAGGAGCGCGGGTGAACGGCAGTAACGATCGCCCAACAGTTGTTTTTCCCTTTCAGGCGCGGGTTATCTTTGGCAAGGATACCGACCACTTCCCCCACCTCGAAAACATTCGCTTTCCCTTTGTCCCGGTATTTACCCACCGTCTCGCGAACGACTCGGTGGTCGGGAGTTTTGCCCCCAGCTTCCGCTACGGCCTCATTCCAGACGGTGGGTTGTTGTTGCGGGGCAAGGACGGCCAGGGGGCGCACCTGATACTCGCTCGATGGTAGGAGCGGGCAGTTAGCGGCACTCAGGGTTCGGTAGATCGCCGCCCCCGTAATTAAATAGTTGGCCTTCTGACGACTGTGACCGAATCGCCCCCGACAGTAATCCTCGAAGGAGTCGTACCCGTCCCGGTACAACCGTCGATCTCGCAGTTCTTGCAGGGCGGAACCGGCCTGGTAGAAAGCCCGTTCTACCGTCCGCTCTAACCGCTCCCTGTCCCTGACCTCCTCCTCGCTCAACGGTCGCGAGGATTGAATTACCTCCACCTCGATCGCAAAGCGCTCGCTACGCGAGATCGCTTCTACCCCGCGCCCCGCAGAAGCTAACATTTCATCGAGTTCGTCTTCTGTCCATTCCGACCGTCTTTTAGCCATCGCGTTCATTCTCCCCACCCAGAACGAACACATAGGACGGTTTGGGAACTAGAGCCTTCAAGAATACCGTGTCAGCCGTCCAGTAATTGGCTCTCTCTCTCTCGGCTACAGCCAGAAAAACCGCATCGTACAACGTCAGTAAACCGTACATCCGGGCCATCTCCCACGCCCTCTCTCGAATATCTTCCCCATCGACATAATCGATCGGTAATTCCCCGAAGGCACTATAGAGTTGACCCGCCTCCCCTTCCGTTAGCAGACCACTCCTGATTTTTTTCCGCAAAACCGAAGCGATTTCGGCCCATGCGAAACAGGGGAGGACGATCCGACCCGATAGCGCCCGGCCGACCAATTCCGTCGCCGCTCCTTCCTGTTCGTCGGGACACAAATATTTGATGAAAACACTGGTATCGATACAGTAACTACTCAAGCTCCGATTCCCCCTCTCTCAACTGACGGAGCAGGGGGATCGGGTCAGGGTGTACTCCCGTTCTCCGTTTGACCTGTTCCCGTAATCGCTGGATAGTATCGTGAGCTTCTAGGGCTTTACGCCGCCTCACCTCTCGCTCCACGGCTTCCACTACTAGCTCGTTAAACGATTCTTTCCCAGACTTGAGCCGCTTGGCCTGCCGCATCAACTCAGACGGGAATCGGATCGTCACCGCTTCCTTTTCCATAACCATTTCCAATAACCACCGTTTAGTTACATTTTACGCGAATTTTGCCAGCCCTATAGGATAGATATGGCTACCAGCGCTTTGCTCCAAGCTCAGACCAACCCCGCTAACAGGTCGGAGATTTCCCCCTGCACGTTTTTGCGGTTGTCATCGTAGATCATTAAAGTATTGAGATCAGCGTGACGGCTCAATTTCTGCACCCGCCGCACGTCACCGCCCGTCGCGTCGAGAGCGGCGGTTATTCCCGAATGACGCACCCGGTGGGGCGACATTTTCTTGTTCACCCCGGCCGCAGCGGCGATTTTCGCCACCAATTTATGGATCGCCGAGCCGGTCAGTCGATGACCGCGACTACAGCGATCGAGGGCGATAAAAAGAGGTTGACGGATATCGAGTTCCCGCCGCTCCCGTAACCAATCCAAGATCGCATCAAGGGTCGGACGCGACAGACTGACGGTTTCTTTCTGTTGACCCCGACCCTTACCGAAGATGGCCAACGTTCGACCCTCGGTATCGAGATCCTTAATATCCGCACTCTCGATCTCCCCCCGCCGGAGGGCGTTATCCCAGAGCAATCGTAGGATGGCGTAGTCCCGTTTCCCCTTGAGAGTTGAGCGGTCGGGAACGGCCAACAGGTCGCGGTACACTTCCTTGCTTACCCCGGTGGTGTCCCGGTAACGCACCACCTTGTCCCCCGATAGCTCGGACAGATTGAAATCGCATTGCCCCAGTTGATTGGCCAATCTCACCAGGGACTTGATCGCCGATAAGCGCCGGTTTCTCGTCGCCTCCGCTAGTCCCCGCTCGTCCCGCAGGTGAGCCTTATAGCGCAGTACCAAAGAGAGCGCAGCGAACCGATCGAGGGAGAGGAATTCTTGCGTTACCCCCGGGGTCGGTTCCTCGCAACCGAAGGCGAAGACAAAGAAATCCTTTAAATCCCCCGCATAAGCGTGTCGCGTCCGGGGCGAACGCTTGGCCGCAAGCAGTTGGGCTAATACGTCCGGGTTGTCGAGGGCTTGCCCTGAGCTAGGTCGAAGGGGGGCGATATCCTCGCGTCTGGTTAGATCGGTGGCTGACACGAATTTAGGGTTGCGATAATGTAGATTTACGATACCTAGATTATCATGTTCGACATCCCGACAACGTCCCGTTGTCAGAAAACGGGGTCGCAGACGCTCGACGGTCGGGGAATGACGACGAACGGGGTCAAATAGCATCAGAAAATAGAGGAAAAACATTTGACGTGATGAACGATCGGGTATGCTATTTAAACGGGCTTCCACAGATTAAAACACGACCTTTTTATTGTACTCCCTTCGATTGATTCAAGAGATTTTGGTAACATTCGGTCGGGGTACGGTAAGATAAATATTTAAAGGGAGTCTGATTAATTATTTCTGCAAATCTTTCGTTATCAACCGCATTGTACTGATCTAATTTAGCGATTAAATTCTTTATGTTATTCATGGAGCTTACCAGACTCCTATTCTCGGATTTGAGATAATGAATTTCAGGGGAATCGCCCTCTTGCAGGTCAATGGTGGTAATTTGAGCGATAATTCCCTTAATTCCCTGCTTGTACGAAGAAATTAAGGTGTATAAACTCTTTTCCTGAGTAATGAAAAAAATACCTCGCTTCCTGAGATCGAGGACATCAATTCGCCAAGTATTAATATCGGCGATAAAATCTTCTCTTGACCTCACTTCCGCTTGGATTCTTGCGGCCGCTTTACTTGATAAAATTAGATTCATCTCTAAAAATAAAGTTAATTATCAGCTAAAGTAGTAATGGATCAATAAATTATACCAATTTTCAATAGTCGTGATTAACGGTTCTTCGGTTTATATTATGCAAGGGACGGGGCTATAAAGGATGGAACCCTTATAGAGAAAAACATTTAGCGATTTTTGTCAATTGTTTTTGATCTAGAACAAACTAATCAATTAAGTCTCTTGCCAGATAAGGATTTAGTCGATTTATGCTCCCCTATCGAACCATACCAAGTCCCGAAGAGTCAAAAATCCTCGAATATCAGAGGTTTTTGGGATAGGTAAGTCATCTGCACTCCCGATGGCAAAGCCCCTCAAGATAACGATTTGTAATTAGTTGAATTATATACCAATTTTCAATCGTCGTGACTAACATCTAAACAGAATATTGACCTTGATTAAAGTTGGCCGTTCTCGATACTTTCTTACGTTTCCGTTAATCTTTCGTCATTGATCGCTGCCTAACGATAAGGTCTTGTCCACGGTCCGAGTGATTCTCCCCTCACTTAACGAACCAAGCTGCCGTATCAACAAAAACCTTCTTCACTTGAAATGCCCATACTGCTCACAAAATTGGCTAATTGTCAATAGCGTTTTCTAAGTACAGGACAAAAAATGTAAGGACTGGAGAAAAAGAGAAAAGTTAGGTAATGAAGGATTGAGAATAAGATGACGAAGGTGGTCTAAACCTAGCCGAAAGAGGCTTTTTGCTCGGCGACCATGTTTCTTGATAGGAA